>JBEPVU010000081.1:0-8061 GCA_041690855.1 Gammaproteobacteria bacterium
CCGTTTTAATAGGCAATCATTGGTGGATTACGGCCTGCGGCCTAATCCACCCTACTTAGAGAGAAATAAAAAGCTCAAAACCTCCTCAGCATGGTGACTATATACCCTCTAGATTCAGGCTTTTAATACAGGCTCTAAGCAATTCCCTGAGGAGTATGCGTAACAATACTGATTTTTCAGGATGTATTTTTCTGTTAAATTCAAGTAATGGATTTTTATATTTCAAGTAAGGGAGATGCATTATGTTACAAATAAATGAATCCGATAGAAATACGCCTGGAAACGATCATGTATTCAAATACGATTCTGCTCTCTGTTGTGTTGTGATGGAAATTTTTGGTTATACCAATAGTCAGCAATTCAGAGCGTTAACCGAAGAATTGTTGTGCTTAATAAAACGCCATAAGGTCAAAAAAATCCTGGCCGATACTACGGATATGATGATTATCGGCGCCAGCGATCAACAATGGTTTATTGAAAACTGGTTTCCCCGCGCAGTAGAAGCCGGCTTTAAAGCCTGCGCCATGATTAATTCACGCTATTTCTTTAATCGCATCGCCGTTGCAAACATTGCACAAAAAATAAATAAAAATATATTTAAGCTGGAATTATTTGATCAGCAAGAACCAGCAAAGCAATGGTTGAGAAAAATGGATTAAACCCTTTAGATTTTGCACGGGAAATAAATCCCCACGCTCAGTCAAGGAGGAGAGCTGCGCTTCTCCCTCTTGAAACCCCGTAACCTTATTTTTCGTAGTGTTAAATAGCGTCTGGACATATCTGCTTAAAAATATAGCATTATTTTCCGCCAGGTGAGAA
Organism: Gammaproteobacteria bacterium; assembly: GCA_041690855.1. Classification (GTDB taxonomy): domain Bacteria; phylum Pseudomonadota; class Gammaproteobacteria; order CAIUAS01; family CAIUAS01; genus CAIUAS01. Next base: position 820 of record JBEPVU010000081.1, read on the forward strand.
TGTTGCGTAAAAAATGCTTTTTTATGTTCGCTATACCCTTTACAGGGAATAAATTTTGTAGCAAATGTTTCTTTATTTTCAGAAGCCATAGCTGATTCCCAAGCTTGCGTTAAATCCCCTGATAACAACGTGCCATAAAGCCCCTCTTCATTTAAAACCATAATGAAATTATTATTTTTTCTGCCCAGTCTTAAGCAAACAACTAGCCGCTAATAATCCTATTAACAGAAATACTGAACACACAACAAACCCCAGACTATAAGCTGTTGTGAAGCTTGCTTTTGCTATTTGCTGCTTATAACCAATGATAACCGCAGTTAATAAAGCCAGGCCAATACTGCCGCCCAACTGCCGCATCGCATTGATCATACCCGAAGCAACACCCTGCTTAGCAAAATCAATGCTGCTGATGGCAGCCGTTCCTGCCGGCGACATCACCAGCGGTATACCAAAACCCATCAATATTAATCCAGAATACCAATCGCCAACTCACCCACTCCGTTAAAGCGCCCCCTAAAAATGGCCCCGTTGCTAAAAAAAAGGAGGCCATGCCAACACACAAGCCCATGGTCTTGCCACGCTCATGGCGTTCAAAAGCATTTAAGGTGATAACCATTGAAGCAGGAATTAATAAGGCCGCTCCAACGCCTTGTAATGCACGACTAGCAATTAACCACAGAATCCCAGGCGCCGAGCCACATAAAATAGAAGCTAGCAGGAATAATGTAGCTCCTATTAAGAATAAACGTTTATGTTGAAATAAATCACCTAGCCGTCCACCAATAATCACTAACACGGCAATCATCAATAAATAAATATCAATGACTCATTGCAGTGCGGTTGCTGAGGTATGAAAGGTGCGTTGCAGACTCGGTAATGTGACTGCAATGGCCGTCTGATCAATAAAAGATATTGCTATACAGGTAGCCATTGCAACCAATATCCACCATTTGCGGTTGATATCAGTAATACTTAAATTAAACAAAACCTAAACCGACTGTTCGCGCAAACCAACAGCGGCGCTGCCAACATTCTGGTGGCCATTATTCGTTTTGTCCTTAATGAAAAACATAATAATAAATGTAACTACCAGGAAAACAGGCAACATCATTAACGCATGTTTAAAATCAGTGCCTGTATAAACACTTAAATCGCCTTTTACATGCTTGCCGGAAGCCATCTCTAAAAATACACCCAATAAAGGTTGGAAAACCAGGCCACCTAACATAACCAGCATATTAGTCATCGCCATCGCTGTGCCAGCCAGGCGAACATCTGCCATACGGCAGGCAATGGGGAACACTAAATTCTCGCCTGTGCATAAAAACCCAATTAAGAAAAGCACTATGCCCAAGAGAGCGTGCGGCATGCTATGCAGCGAGATAAGAACTGCAAATAAAACGGCTGCGATAATAGAAAATAGCATAATAGGCAAGATGCGGTTGTTTAATTTATCCGCCATCCAGCCAGTAATGGGGCCACCAATGACTTCACCTAGAAAAATCAGCGAAATAGTGCTGGAAGCGACTGTATTTGATAATCCATAAGCTTGTTTTAAAAATGGAATTCCCCATAATTCCGCAAAAACTGAAATAGGCATATAAAATAAGCACCCTACGACACCAATTAACCATAATTGCGGCTTTTTAACCAATTGGGCAAATTCTTTAAATAGTTGGGCAAAGGTAACTGTATTTTGCTGGTCGGCATGATTAGCGGTGTCTGCCAGTGTCGGTTCTTTGGCAGGAATCAAAAACCAGATCATGGCTGTAATAAAAACACCTGCAATGGCCGATAAATAAATCGTATTACGCCAATTCATAAACTGAATCATATGGCTTAATAAAATATCAGCGCCCATCGCACCTAACATACCTAACGTCGTCACCGAACCCGTTATAAAAGCAAAACGGGAAGCTGGCAACCACGACACTGCTAACCGCAATGTCCCTACAAAAGCAAAAGCAGAACCAAAACCCACTAGTAACCGGCCAATCATCGCCAGTTCAATGCTGCCCTGGGCAAATAAACAGGAACCAATTGCGCAAGATAAAGCGGCTACGGTTAACAAGCGGCGTGGCCCATAGCGATCCATCAGCAAACCTGCGGGCAACTGCATAGGCACATAAATATAATAATAAAAAGCGACCAGATTACCTAAAGCAGCAGCACTGATATTAAAAGACTGACTCAATTCCTGCGTCATAACACTGGGTGTTACCCGTAAAAAATATTCATAACAATAAAAAAGCGCGCCCAATCCACACACTAACCAACCAAAAAGAGCCGATTTCTTATTCATTTAAGTACTCACTTTTAAATTGAAGTTCAAAAAGAAAAAGGCAACTTTTATTCAAGCTGCCTCTCGTTATTTTTATAGACTCATATTGACTAATGTCAGGCCGCTGGCGCGCCACTCGATGCATCAGTAATATTGATACCGCCTTTTTTATAACGATCTTTAAAGCGCTGTACGCGATCGCTGGCAACCAGCTTCTGCTTGCCGGTATAAAAAGGATGGCAATTGGAACACACTTCAATGTTCAACTCTGGCTTACCAAAGGTAGAACGCGTTACAAAGCTGTTACCACAACTGCAAGTAATCTTTACTTCGGTATAGTTTGGATGAATATCTTTTTTCATGCGTAACCCCTAAATGCATTAAGACTCTATTTCTAAATAGGCCGCCATCATAACATAGGAATGGCCGGTATTAAAGCCAGCAAATGATATAAAACTCTCTTTTAGAGAGTGTCACCCACCCTAAGCTTGGCGGGCGCCCCTGGCACTTCTCTCACCAATCTTGGCACCAGATAGCCAGGTAACTGCTGGGTCATCTGCCAATGCAAAGCCTGCGCCTGCGCTTCCGAGACCTCAAAATGGGCAGCGCCCTGAACTTTATCCAGCATATGTAAGTAATAAGGCAGAATATCGCACTCAAATATAGCTTCATGCAAAGCGACTAACGCCGTGGCCGAATCATTAACGCCTTTCAGTAACACGGCTTGATTTAATAAAACCACGCCCGCTTGTTTTAAGTGCGTCATAGCCGTTTTCACTGCCTCGTTAATTTCATTAGCATGATTACAGTGTGTTACCAATACCGGCTTTAAGCGGGAACCCGTAAACCATGCCAGTAAAGAGGGCGTTATACGTTCAGGAATAACGATAGGCAATCTCGTGTGGATTCGTAATGTTTTCACATGGGCAATAGCGGCAATTTTTTGTGTCAGTCTACTCAAATGGGTGTCGGATACCGCTAAAGGATCGCCGCCGCTCAGAATGACTTCGTTAATAGTTTTATCATTTGCAATATAGGTTAGCGCCTGCTCCCAACCGGCCATGCCGGGATTGTTCTTTTCATAGGGAAAACTACGGCGGAAACAATAACGGCAATTAACGCCGCAAGCGCCCGTCACCGTCAATAGCACACGGCCATGATATTTATGTAATAGCCCAGGTATCGGATTAACCTGCTGTTCCGCTAAAGGATCGGCACTATACCCGGCTATTTGTTGCTGCTCGAATGCTAAAGGCAATACCTGTCTTAACAAAGGATCCGCTGGATTGCCCAATTGCATCCGCGCTACAAATCCTCGAGGCACACGCAATGAAAATAATTTAGCGACTGCCAAAGCGCTCGGAATTAAATCAGCATCTAGCTGTAATGTATTGATCAACTCAACAGGATTAGTGATGGCCTGCGCCAGTTGATCCTGCCATGTGATTGGATTGTCTGTTATAGTCATAAATCTATCATATACAAAAAGAATAGAGATCAATATAATTGCTAGGCTTAAATAATCAAGTTTTTACGGTGCGATTATAAAAATACAGCACGGGAAAGCTATGCTGGCGCATGAAGTAAAAATTTTACAAAAACCTATACAGTCCAGCTAAAAACCTTCACAATGCGCAGCTTTAAAATACGAGGAGAATAGAATAATGGCTTGGTGTGTTATTGGATCAGCTGTTTTAAAAAAACGCCGGTATTTTTCTTTAATATTTTTATTCGGCATTTTCAGTTTGCTATTTAGTCCAATCACGCACGCGGCTACTATTATTCAAGGTGTTCCTGTCACCGGCAATCCGGATGCTTTTCTTTCTAAATTTGATCAACATTTTATTGGCTTAATGCGTGCCTGGCGCATTCCAGGCGCAACCGTTGCTATTATGAAACATGGCAGATTAATAGTGGCGCGTGGTTATGGCTGGTCGGACATGTCGACACATCAAATTATGGCGCCTGACGCTTTATTCCGTATCGCCAGCGTTTCTAAAACTATTACCGCCGTTGCAATTCTTAAACTAGTGCAGGAACATCGTTTAAGTTTAAACGATAAAGCCTTTGGTATTTTAAATGATCTGTATCCACTGAATGAACGTTCGATTAATCCACGTCTTTATCAAATTACAGTGCGTGATCTGCTGCAAATGTCTTCCGGCTGGTATACGGAAGGCCCTCATAGCCTGGATCCCCTCTTTGGCCCGTGGTCGAGCCGGGAAATTAGTCTGCTAGGCGGCAGAATTCCGCCCGATTGTGAATCAGCGACACGTTTAATGATGGGCATACCGCTACAATTTCGGCCTGGCACACGATTTTCGTATTCAAATTTAAACTATTGCATGTTGGGTTTAATCATTAATAAAGTCAACGGACAACACTATGGCGCCGTGGGTTATGAAGCATTTGTCAGACAAAATGTATTAGCGCCTTTAGGCATTCAGACTATGCAATTGGGACGCACACAGTTGTATAACCGTGCGCCTGGCGAAGTGAAATATTATGCTTACCAGGTTCCTGGCAATAGTAATATCGATGGCTTTCCTTATGGCGCCAGCGATATTTTATTAAAAAATTATTCCGATGGCGGCTGGATTGCTTCCGCCCCTGATCTGGCGCGTTATTTGCAAGGTTTAAGCAGTAATAAAATTTTAGAGGCGCGAACGATGGCGGTTATGCTGGCCAAACCCGGTTACGCCAGTAAACCCAATGATTATTATTCCATGGGTTGGACGGTAAAATGGATAGGCAAACATCGTTATTACAGTAAACACGGCAGCTTTACCGGCACAATCGCGCAGATTATTCAAAAAGACGATGGTACTTCTTACGTAGCCTTATTTAATATACAAACGCCTTCAAAGGTGCAGTTTATTAATCAAATGCAGCGGGTATTGTTGTCGTATTTGCCCGGTGAATAACCATGCTAAGCAATAAACAGCCCACTCCGATTAAATTAAGTAATTTTAAAAAACTTTTATCATCACGCCCACGCGATGCACACAAAGGCTTATTTGGCCATGTATTAATTATCGGTGGCGATCATGGCATGGCGGGCGCCGTCCGTCTGGCGGGCGAAGCGGCTTTGCGCACGGGCGCTGGCCTGGTGAGTATCGCAACGCGGCCAGACCATATTGCGGCTATTGTCAGCGGCCGTCCTGAGCTGATGTGTCATGGCGTCAAAAATGGCAAAGAACTCCTAAAATTAGCGACACGCGCAACTGTTATAGTACTGGGGCCTGGGCTTGGCCAATCGGCCTGGTCTAAACAATTGTTTAAGCAGGCGCTCGCTATTCCGCTGCCTAAAGTCGTAGATGCCGATGGTTTAAATTTATTGGCCAGGCAACCTTTAACATCAGATCAGTGGATTTTAACGCCTCATGTCGGTGAAGCGGCGCGTTTATTACATACCGATATACCCACGATTCAAAAAAACCGCAGGGACGCCGCTCAGCAATTGCAACGCAACTATAAAGGCGTTATTGTTTTAAAAGGCGCTGGCAGTTTAGTATGCGCGCAGCATGTGCTAAGCCTCTGTCAGGCCGGTAATCCTGGTATGGCGAGCGGCGGCATGGGTGATGTGCTAAGTGGTGTGATAGGCGCTTTAGTAGCGCAACATTTTAATCCGCAACACGCAGCGGAATTAGGCGTTTGCATACACGCTTACGCAGGCGATCTGGCCGCGCAGCAACACGGTGAACGCGGTTTAATCGCCAGCGATTTAATGCCTTATTTACGTGAACTGATGAACCCTTCATGAAAGAATTATTTTTAGCCGATGAAGCAGCCACCCTGGCTTTTGGCGCCGAGCTAGCCCGTAGCTGCCCTGCCCGCGCCATTATTTTTTTAAAAGGCGATTTAGGCGCCGGCAAAACCACATTGGTTAGAGGTTTTTTACACGAACTAGGTTACACAGGCACTGTAAAAAGCCCGACTTATACCCTGGTTGAGCCTTACACTATTGCAGACAAACAGGTTTTTCATTTTGATCTCTATCGTTTAAACCATCCCGCAGAATTAGAAAATATCGGCCTGCGCGATTATTTAAGCGTCCCCGCCATTTTATTAATTGAGTGGCCTGAACGCGGTGAAGATCAACTGCCTGAACCCGATACGATCATTGAAATAAAAATGGAAAAGACAGGAAGGAAATTATCAATAAACAGTAATAATTTATAATATGTCTTTTAACTGCAGCGATCTTATTCAATTATTTAATCCTTTATTTCAAACAACCGAGCAGACTATTTTAACGGGCGGCGGCACTGAACCTTTATATTTACCTAAAAGTATTCAATCACCTTACCATCAGATTATTTTCACGCACGATTATTTTTCCAGCGCACTGCATGAAATTGCGCATTGGTGTATTGCCGGTAAAGAACGGCGCAAACAAATAGATTACGGTTACTGGTATCAACCCGATGGCCGCGCCGAGGCGGATCAAACTTTATTTGAACAGGTTGAAGTTAAACCACAAGCTATTGAATGGATTTTTTCAGCGGCCGCGGGCGCTCGTTTTCGAGTCAGCGCCGATAACCTTCACGGTGACAATAAAGCCAGCGGACCTTTTAAACACAGCATTTATCAGCAAACTTTATTTTATCTGCACAAGGGTTTGCCTGTGCAGGCTGAATTGTTTAAGCAGGCTTTACTCGATTTTTATCAACGCGCTGATATTTTCAGCACGGCGGTATTTTTATTGGAAGATTTATAAATCAGGCAGCGATTGCAAAGCCTGCATCAAATAAAATTTCGCCCGGGTGAATATTTTTAAGTTTTGCCATTATTTAGCCCTCCTCTCCTTGCCATATTTTCTGTGTTTCTCTGCATTTAAAATATGTTATCATCCAATGACTATATACCAAACGCACTAAGGTTTTGTTTTTTTATTTCTCTTTAGGTAGGGTGGATTAGGCCGCAGGCCGTAATCCACCAATGATAGCCTATTAAAACGG
>JBEPVU010000082.1:0-8058 GCA_041690855.1 Gammaproteobacteria bacterium
CCCTCACCCGCCCAGGCTACGCCTGGTCGGCCTCTCCCGCTGGAGAGGCGAAAATTGGCGAAAATTAAAGACTCTATTTAATTAATCAATTTAACACAGGAAATAATAACCGCTGCCTGTGCCACTGAAACGCCGAGTACCCATTTAATCAATTCTGATTTTAATTCAGCCATTTTAAGTTCAAGTTCATTTTTAGTATTCAGCACTTCCTGTCTGAGCGTTGTTTCTACCTGCTGCAGGTCTTGTTTTGAGGCCAGGTTATTTTCCATAACTCCCGCTATCGTTTCAGCCTGAATCTCAGCCTGCTTTTCCGGCATGCCTGCTTCTCTCATTTTTTTAACAAATTGCAGGGTATCAAAAATAAAGGTAGTGATGGACATGAGCTGGCACTCTCTAAATTATAAATCATTGCATTATTTATAATTTATCAAAAGAATAATCGGCCGTCAATAGATACCGAAATTATTTCCCATTAAAACACACAAACTGTCAGTTGAAATTTAATATCTTCATTGATCTGAAACGATCGCTCACGCAAATTTAATTGATAAAAACGCAACGATACGCCATGACGGCCTACGCTGGTTTCTGGATAAACAGGCGTGGTGTCAGGAATAGCAATGCGAATTAACTGGCAGGATAAATTAGCATCCAGTGAAGCCTGATAAAACCCGGCCTGTGCAACCCGCGCCTGCGGCGCACTACTCTGCCGGATCAAGCGTAAGGAAATATTAATAGCGGCCTGGATCATTTTTAATTCGTGCAACCAATGCGTTAATTGCGCAATGCGCTCGGCAGGCGATTGATAAAGCCAGTAATGATACGCCGGCGCGTCAAAACTACAGCCGCCACTGGGATTGGTAATCGGTTGACGAACACTGATTAAAAAATCATTGTCCCGCAAATTCTGCGCGATACGGCCTTGCATATTATGCAAATGAGCAATAGTTGTTTCTAATTCATGCAAAATACCGTTTAGGCGACTGGTATCAATATGCGGTGTTTCGGCATACCGCTGTAATTGCGTCACATAACGCCCTAACTCTTTCACCAATTTTGTTTTTAAATCAGGCCGATCCAGCACATTCAGAATTTCCACTAAAGCCGCCAACGCTGAACGGCTGGCAAAAATATCCGTACCAGGCAACCAATGTTGCAATTGTGCAAACAAATGCTCCAGGCGCAAACAAACTCTTACGTGTTCATTGAGCGGTTGCTCGTAAATGACAAAACTCATAACTATCCTGATCATTAATTAAATTTAGTTCTAAGCGCAGTATATTATCATATAAATTCGCGTATCAGCACTTGAAAAAGATGATATTAGCCGCCATAGTTACATTTTTATTTAAGAGGATTTCCCTTTGGAGCAATTTCACGGTACTACCATTCTTTCCGTGCGGCGCGATGGTAAAGTCGCGATTGGCGGCGATGGACAGGTAACCTTTGGCCATACCGTTATGAAAAGCAATGCCCGTAAAGTCAGGCGGCTTTATCAGGAAAAAGTGATTGCCGGATTTGCCGGTAGCACCGCCGATGCTTTCACGTTATTTGAGCGCTTTGAAGCGAAACTGGAAAAGCACCAAGGCAATCTTACCCGCGCAGCGGTGGAATTGGCCAAAGACTGGCGCATGGATCGCATGCTGCGCCGCCTGGAAGCCTTACTGGCGGTTGCTGATCCACGCACCTCATTAATTATTACCGGTAACGGTGACGTGGTTGAACCCGAGCAAGGTTTAATCGCCATCGGTTCCGGCGGGCCTTATGCACAATCCGCTGCACGCGCCTTACTTGAAAACAGCAAACTCTCTGCGCGTGATATTGTCGAAAAAGGCTTAATTATCGCCGCTGATATTTGTATTTATACCAACCATAATCGTGTTATCGAAGAAATCACCAGCGAGGTTTAGTTTTTACATGACTACAACAACAGATAATTTAACACCTAGAGAAATCGTCGATAAATTAAATTTACATATTATTGGCCAGCTTACTGCGAAAAAAGCCGTTGCCAACGCCATCCGCAATCGCTGGCGGCGTATGCAATTGCCGCTTGAATTACGTGGCGAAGTCACCCCGAAAAATATTTTAATGATCGGGCCTACCGGCGTGGGTAAAACTGAAATCGCCCGCCGTGTAGCGAAACTTTACAGTGCGCCTTTTATTAAAGTTGAAGCCACTAAATACACCGAAGTGGGTTATGTAGGGCGTGACGTTGATTCTATTATCCGTGATTTAGTGGATATTGCTTTCAAACAAATTCGGCAGGAAGAAATGGCGAGAGTCGGCGCCAAAGCGGATGAAGCCGCTGAAGAACGCATTCTAGATGCTCTCTTGCCGCCGCCACGTACAACCGATCAACCTGAAGAAGAACAAAACTTAACTAAAAAAGAAGCGTCCGCTACTCGCCAAGTCTTTCGCAAACGTCTGCGTGAAGGCCAGTTGGATGATAAAGAAGTAGATATTAATATCTCCGCGCATGGTATCGGCGTAGAAATTATGGGCCCGCCAGGCATGGAGGAAATGACTGGCCAGCTACAAAATATGCTGCAGAACCTCGGCAGTGATCGTAAACGCGCACGCCGCTTAAAAGTCAAAGAAGCCTTAAAAATAGCGCGTGAAGAAGAAGCCGCTAAGTTGTTAAACGAAGAAGATCTAAAAGCGCGCGCGATAGAAGGCGTTGAACAAAACGGTATTGTTTTCATCGATGAAATCGATAAAGTCTGCCGCCGTAGCGAACATGCCAGCAGCGCCGATGTTTCGCGTGAAGGCGTACAACGTGATTTATTGCCTTTAATTGAAGGCAACACCGTTTCTACTAAATATGGCATGGTACGCACAGACCATATTTTATTTATCGCTTCCGGCGCTTTTCATTTAGCTAAGCCATCCGATCTGATTCCAGAATTGCAAGGGCGTTTACCGGTGCGCGTAGAATTAAGCGCCCTGACGGCAGAAGATTTTGAACGGATTTTAACGGAACCTAACGCTTCTTTAACGGAGCAATACAGCGCCTTATTAAGCACCGAAAACGTCACCTTAACATTTGCGGACAGCGCTATTAAACGCATTGCGGAAATCGCCTGGCAAGTAAACGAAAATACTGAAAATATCGGCGCACGCCGCTTACATACCGTACTGGAACGTTTATTGGAAGATATTTCCTTTGAAGCCAGCGAACGCGCCGGCGATAAAGTAATTATCGATGCCGAGTATGTCGACAAACACTTAAAAGAGTTAGCAAAGGACGAAGATTTAAGTCATTTTATCTTATAAAATTCACACTTCTTTAAACTGATTGAATCAATGGACAATACTCAACCTACGCCAAGCGAAATAAAATTACTGCAAAAAAATCGCACGCTTGAAATTACTTTCGATAATGGCGAGCATTTTTCACTCCCTTGCGAATACCTGCGCGTTTTTTCCCCTTCTGCCGAAGTACGGGGGCATGGTATAGGTGAAGGTGTTTTAGTCACCGGCAAAAAAAATGTTAACATTATTGGCATTGATCCGGTTGGCAATTATGCGGTGAAATTAATTTTTGATGATGGCCACCAAACTGGCCTTTATAGCTGGAAAACGTTATATGAATTAGGCGTTAATCAGGCAGCTAACTGGCAACGCTATCTGGAACGGCTGGCAGCGGCAGGAAAAACACAGGATTAAATGAAAAGATTTTCAACAAATTTAATGTATACTCACCGCACTTTAAAATTGCGTATTATAATCTCCTCCCCCTTCCAGGGGGAGGATTAAGGTGGGGGTGATCTAAGCTAGTAAAGAAGTCTTTTGATTACCCCCATCCTAACCTTCCCCCTGAAAGGGGGAAGGAATAATACGCAATTTTAAATGCGGCGACTATAGAGAAAACTATAACCAGGAGAACCACACATGAAAGGAATCGTTTTTACTACGCTTGCCGATATGGTAGAAGAGCAATTTGGGCTTGCTACCTGGGAATCTATCTTAGACAAAGTCAACCCTGCCTGTGGCGGTAGCTATACCGCTGGCGCCACTTACCCTGACATAGACCTCCTTGCGCTGGTCAATGAACTGGCAGCGGTATCAAACATCAGTGTTCCCGAATTAGTTGAAGCCTTCGGCATCTATATGTTCCCTGTTCTAGCCAGCAAATACCCTGTTTTTATCCAGCCTGGCATGACTTTAAAAGAATTTTTGCGCAGCATTAACGATGTTATTCACGTAGAAGTCAAAAAACTACATGCCGATGCAGGATTGCCTTTAATCAATTATGAAGATCCCACTGATAATCAGCTAGTCATTTTATACCGTTCTCCTAGAAAATTATGCCATTTAGCGGTAGGGCTTACGAAAGGCGCGGCCAGCCATTTTCAAAAACAAGTGGCTATTCAACATCCCATCTGTATGCACCTGGGAGCCGATCATTGCCGATTAGAAATTAACATTGCCTAGGAGCTGGTTATGCCCACTACAGACTATCATCGCGCCTATCAACGTGAAAAACGCGCCCGGCAAGAAGCCGAAATAATTTTAGAAAATAAAACGCGCGAATTGTATCTGGTGAACGAATCACTCACTAATCAATATGCCCTTTTACAGAAAAAAACGGCTGAACTTGAATTATTTCACACTATTGCCAAATTCGCGCAGGAAGAAATGTCTCTGCAACAAGTATTGCAAGCTTTTATTAATGCCGTTTGTCAACTCTGCGGCTGGCCGGTCGGCCATGTTTATATGCCCGACAATACGAATGCCAATCAATTAATACCGACAGATATCTGGCACCTTGATAATGCCGCTGCCTATCAGAATTTTTACGATGTTACGATGAAAACTATATTGACCGCTGCGTTTGGTTTAGCAGGCCTGGCTTATGCCAGTGGTAAAGCGATGTGGGTCAAAAATCTTACCGACCATCCAGAATTTCCCCGCGTGCCGCTTTGTAAAAATCTTGATTTAAAAGGCGGTTTTACTATTCCCATTAAACTTTACCATAAAATTGTAGCCATTACTGAATTTTTTACCACCGAAGAACAGGCGCACGATCAACGCTTATTAGATTTAGTAACCGCTGCCGCCAGTCAGCTCAGCATTTTATTAGAACGGCGGCAATCAGAATATGCAGCCAAAGAGAATTACCAAAAATTATTACAAGCACAAATTGAACTTAAAAAACTGGCACACCACGACTCACTCACCAACCTGCCTAATCGCTTACACTTTGAAAATATGTTAAAACGCGAGCTAGCGCGCGCCGAACGTTCTAACACTGAATTAGCGCTTTTATTTATTGATTTAGATTATTTTAAATCAGTGAACGATAGTTATGGCCACGATATTGGCGATTTATTATTGAAAGAATTCGCTTTTCGCTTACAAGGCTGCGTCCGTGCCGGCGACTTTGTCGCACGCTTAGGCGGCGATGAATTTGCGATTATTCTTACGCATGTCAAAACCAAAACTACCGCGCAGGAAATTGCCGAAAAACTCATTGAATACCTGAATATACCTTATAAATTAGCGCAACATGATATCCGCGGCAGCGCCAGCATTGGTATTGCGCATTACCCCGAAGCAGGCACCGATTTTATTACATTAACCAAAAGTGCTGATATTGCTATGTATCATGCGAAAACAATAGGTCGTAATAATTACAGCATCTTCAATATTCATTTAAATAATCTGCACAGTCAACGCGCCGACATTGAAAATGCCCTGCCCTTTGCTATTGAACGGAATGAATTATCATTAGTGTATCAACCGAAATATAATTTATTGAGGCAGCAGATTGTTGGCTTCGAAGCATTAACGCGCTGGACGCATCCTACTTTTGGCATTATTGATCCTGAAGTTTTTATTCCCATTGCCGAAGAAACAGGCTTAATTATTAAACTGGGCGACTGGATATTACAAACTGCCTGCGAACAATATGCCTCCTGGGTTAAAAAAAATAATTTTTCTTATATTCTCTCCGTTAATGTCTCGCCCCACCAGCTAAAATATCAGCATTTTTTTGAAACAGTCCGTAAAATATTGCACGACAATGCGTTGTCAGCGCATTTATTAGAACTTGAGTTAACAGAAATGTCTTCTATTATAAATATTGAAGAAACAAAAGAAATTTTAATTAATCTACATGATTTAGGTATTAAATTATCCATAGATGATTTCGGCACTGGTTATTCCACTTTAAGTCGGTTAAAACAATTGCCTATTGATACCATAAAAATAGATAAATCGTTTATCAAAGACGTTAATAACAGCGCTAACGATGCCTTAATCGTTAAAGCCGCCATTACGCTGGCGCAAGGCTTAGGTTTAAATGTAATTGCCGAAGGCGTAGAAACAGAAGCGCAGTTAAATTTTCTAATCAATAATCATTGTCCAGAAGCACAAGGTTATTTTTACAGCAAACCCCTGACGCAGGATGAAATGCTGAAATTGCTGGAAGCAGAGTAAAATAGTCAAAACACTTGAATTTTCAAGTTTATTGCTGTCATCCTAAGACATTTTCCTCTGTCATCCTGAGGAGTGAAACGACGAAGGATCTCCCTGGATGGGTGCCTATAGCAGGAGATCCTTCGTCACTGCGTTCCTCAGGATGACAGCTACTTCCTGGCAACACTCACTTTCCCAAACCGCCGTTTACCTGCTTGATAAACATGCGTAGTACCTGCTGCAATGACTAAATTAACATCTTCTACCTTAACACCATCAATCTTCACCGCACCTTCTTTAATAAAAGTGCGCGCTTCGGTGGTGCTTTTTGTTAAGCCGGCTTCTTTTAATAGATTAGCTAATGGAATACTGGCATCCGCAATCGTTAAATGAATTTCCGCAATATCATCAGGCATCTCACCTTTCTTAAAGCGCTGCTCAAAATCCATCAATGCCGCTTCCGCCTGCGCTTTATCCTGAAAACGCTCAACCATTTCCAGCGCCAGTTCCACTTTAAAATTGCGCGGATTCGCCGTACCCGCTTTTGCCGCCGCCTGCATCGATTGAATATCGACCAGCGATTTCCGCAACGAAAGCAATTCAAAATATCGCCACATCAATTCATCGGAAATCGACATAATCTTGCCAAAAATATCCTTCGCAGACTCATTAATACCAATGTAATTCCCCAGCGACTTCGACATTTTCTGCACGCCATCTAGCCCTTCTAATAAAGGCATCGTCAATACCACCTGCGGCGGCTGCCCGAAATGTTTTTGTAATTCCCTGCCCATCAACAAATTAAATTTCTGATCTGTACCCCCCAATTCAATATCCGCTTTTAAAGCCACCGAATCATAGCCTTGCAGCAAAGGATACAAAAACTCATGAATCGCAATCGGCTGACTATTCGTATAACGTTTATGAAAATCATCCCGCTCCAGCATCCGCGCCACCGTATGCGTAGCAGCCAATTTAATTAAATCCTGCGGCGACAATTTATTTAACCATTCCGAATTAAACCGCACTTCCGTCAATGCAGGATCCAGCATTTTATAAATCTGCTCCGCATACGTTTTCGCATTCGCCTCCACTGCCTCCCGGCTTAATGGCGGCCGCGTAGCATTCTTACCACTCGGATCACCGATCATCGCAGTAAAATCCCCAATCAAAAAAATCACCGTATGCCCCAACTGCTGCAACTGCCGCAACTTCGTAATCGCCACCGTATGCCCCAAATGCAAATCCGGCGCCGTTGGATCAAACCCCATTTTAACCCGCAAAGCCCGTCCACTCACCAACTTCGCCTGCAATTCATCCGCCACCAAAACCTCACTACAACCCCGCAAAATCTCTTCAAAAGCAGCAACTGTCATATTTAATTCTCAAAAAGTTATAATTTATTATCTGCATTCTTCTCACCAATGAAATTCATTATGGAAGAAAACTTATTCTAATTCCCCTCACCCGCCCAGGCTGCGCCTGGTCGGCCTCTCCCGCTGGAGAGGCGAAAATACTAGCAAAAAAATTTCAAATTAATCATTTCGATCATTCTTTAGTTGCGCTGGCGGGAAGGCTTGTTGTAAACCGTCTGCCGCAGGAGCGGCAGCCGAGCGTACACGGATGTATTCACAG
>JBEPVU010000083.1:0-8051 GCA_041690855.1 Gammaproteobacteria bacterium
TTATAATCCTCTAATCGCTCAATAGCATAAAAAGTAACTTCTATATGAGTATGTTTATTTTGTTCTACTTGTTCTGCGGTTATTGGCATAATACAACCCCCTTAATATTTTTTATTATTTAATAATTATTTTTTATAATAGTGCTTTTTTTAAAGTGGGGCATTTTAACAGAAAAATTCAACTAACAGAAAGTTTTTCTAAAAAATTATTCGTTATGCATGAAAACCAAATGAGCTAAAAGCGCTATATCTGCTTCCCGTGCCAAGCGGTGGTCGCCGTCTTTGATTAAGGTGATTTTTACATCGGACGTTTGGAGGTTTTCGGCTAGCCGTAGGCTGGTCTGCCAGGGCACATCAGCATCCTGCATACCATGGAATAAATGCACAGGGCAATGAATGTCGATAGGGGCGTTTAAAAGCAGGTTTTTACGGCCATCTTCAATAAACTGACGCGTGATGGCATAAGGTTCAACGCCATAGTGCGAAGGAAAATATAAGGTTTCGTTATTGAGTAATTGCTGCTGTTGCTCTATCGATAATTGCGCCCAGATTAAATTTTCGGTGAAATCCGGTGCAGCAGCGATGGTGATTATTTTTTGAATCCGTTCTGGTCTTGCCCGGGCGACGAGTAACGCTATCCAGGCGCCCATGCTCGAACCTATTATTATGTGTTCCCCTGTGGTTAATTGATCTAACACGGCTAAAGCGTCCGCTAGCCATAAGCTGATATTGCCGTCTTGCAAATTACTGTTGGATAATCCATGCCCCCGATAATCAAAGTGCACAAATGCTCTGCCCTGCTCGCGGCAACGTTGTTCTATATAAGTCGCTTTTGTACCTGACATGTCCGACATAAAACCATTACAATAGATAACGCCTGGTTGCCGCCCTGATAGTTGATGATAAGCAATCGATAAATCGGCGTTAATTTTTAAATAGTGAATAGACATACTACGTTTACTCTCTAAAACCAGTCGCTTGTTTTAACAAAAATTGTTTAAGCCACTCGTTATTATTAATAATATTTAAACCGCTATCACGCATCAATTTTACCGGCGCGAATGAAGCGCTGAATAATTTTTTTAGTTTATCAACGACATTAAACATCAAGGTATTATCCGCTTTACGTGCGCGCTCGTATTTACGTAAATCGGCAAAATTGCCGATAGGCCGGTTTTTTTCAAGCGCCATAAATAGTATTTTTGCTAAGCAATCAGCATCTAAAAGGCCTAAATTTAAACCTTGGCCTGCTAACGGATGTATAGTATGCGCGGCATCGCCTATCAGCGCGATATTAGGTTTTATATAGTGTTTTGCGTGGCGGTGACGTAATGGAAAACTGATACGTTTGCTGATGGTTTGCACAGCGCCCAGTTTATTGGCAAAAGCGTGGGTCAATGCCTGATTAAATTCGGCGTCGGTCTGTTGCAATAAATGTTCTGCTTCTGCTGGCGCAGTTGACCAGACGATTGAACAAGTATGCGGATCAGGTAAAGGTAAAAAAGCTAACGGGCCTGTTGGGAGAAAGTGTTGCCAGGCGGTCTGCTGATGAGGTTGTGCTGTTTTTACAGTAGCGATGATGCTGGTGTGCTGATAGTCATATTCATTGATTGCAATGTTGCTAAGTTGGCGAACTTGGGATTGCGCGCCATCAGCGCCAATGAGTAATGACGTGGTTAATTTCTGGCGCTCAAGATTAATTTCTACTTGATTGTCAGTGCAATTAATTTCTGTTAATAACGCTGTCATAAAATGCACATTTTTAAAATGGCTTAAACGTTGATAGAGCGCCATTTGCAGTAAGTGATTTTCTGCAATATAACCTAAAGCAGGTGCGTGAATTTCAGCGCAGTTGAAATCCAAGTGATTGCCTGCAGGCGTCCAGATATGCATTTTCGTAAAGGGACTCAGCGTGGCGGGTGGCAATTGTTGCCAGATATCGAGGCTTGTTAAAATTTGCTGAGAGGCCGGCGTTATCGCACTGACACGTAAATGAATATCGCTCGTTGTGTTAGCAGTCGGTAATTGCTTATCAATAATAGCAATTTGTAATGCTGTCTGGGCTAATTGGTTAGCTAGCACTAATCCAACAATGCCGCTGCCTATGATGATGATGTCGTAATTTTTTTGCATATTATCAATATATTATTTTCCCATTGAGTTAATTTTTCACCTCTCCCTCCGGGAGAGGTCGACACGTAGCGGCGGGTGAGGGAGCTCTTAGCAGCATGAAATTCATTATTGAAAAAACTATTTTAATTCCCCTCACCCGCCCAGGCTACGCCTGGTCGGCCTCTCCCGCTGGAGAGGCGAAAATACTTATTATTTTCCCATTAAACGAGCGGCTAAGCGATGTTTTAGCGGCGCTACTAAATCAATTAATTTTAATCCTGCACTGCGGGCTAATGCCAGAGGTAGAAAATCCTGGCTGAATATCGTTATTAAATTGTGCGTGAAATTCATGATTTTCTGCTGGGCTTTTTTGCGTTGTTGTTCGTATTGTTGCAAAAGCTGAAAATCAGCAAAATCATGCTGTGTGTTTACAGCTTCTTTTATTAATTCTACTAATGCCGCTACATCCTGCAAACCTAAATTAAATCCTTGTGCGGCAATGGGATGTAACGTATGCGCGGCATTACCTAATAAAATAAAACCGGGTTTAATCTGTTCATTTGCAAAAACCGTTTTCAACGGATACACATGGCGCTTTTCAAGCTGTAAAAATTTACCTAAGCGTCCGCCAAAATAATCCTGCGCTTTTTTTAAAAAATCCGCATCATCTAAGGTCTGTAATGACTGGATAAATTTTTCTGCGCCGGTAAAAATTAAGGCAGCTTGCCGATCTGCTAAGGGCAATAATGCTAATGCGCCTTCGGCAATAAAACGTTCATAAGCGGTATTATTTAACGGCAATGTGGTTGTGATGCGCGTAGCCAGTGCGCTTTGCCCCTGCTCGTGGGTCTGCGTAACAATGTGCATTAATTCACGCAAAGAAGAATTAACGCCGTCCGCCGCAATCACTAATTTTGCCGTGATTTTTTGTTCGCCTTGCGCGGTTTGCAATGCTACTTCATGGCCTTGTTCAGTTTTATTCAGCGTAATAATTTTTGCAGGATTCAATAAAGTGATACGTGTTTGTGCTAATAATGCTTGATTTAAAGTAACACCTAAGCGTGGCGCAGGAATAACATAGCCTAAAGCCGGTACTTTTTCTTCTTGCGCTGTAAATCGTAATTTGCCAAAACGTCCCCGTTCTGACACCTGCACAGTATGAATAGGCGTTGTGTGATCCGCAATCATTGACCCTATATTTATGGCTTCTAAAATCCTCACGCTCGCATAATTTAAGGCCAATGAACGACCATCACTTTGAGGTTCGAGTGTGGTTTTTAAGGGATTAGTGTCGATAAGCGCAATTCGCAACGGCAGTGGCGCTAACGCTAATGCCAGACTGGCGCCGATTAAACCAGCGCCGCCAATAACAATATCGAATGAATTATTTTGCATCCGCCGTTTTACCAACCAGCGCTTCAATTTCAGCGCTGGTTTTAGGGGCGTCTTTGCTTAATATTTCGCAACCTTTTTCCGTTACCAATATATCGTCTTCAATACGCACGCCGATGTTCCACCATTTTTTATCAACGTCTGGCGTATTGGCGGCGATGTAAATACCAGGTTCTACCGTCAGCACCATGCCAGGTTCTAACACGCGCCAATCCCCATTTTTTTTATAAGCGCCGGCATCATGCACATCTAAGCCCAACCAATGACTGGTGGCATGCATATAAAATTTTTCATGTGCTTTGGCTTTAATTAACGCATCCGGTTCACCTTGCAATAAACCTACTTGAATTAACCCTTCTATTATTTTACGTACCGCCGTTTCGTGGATCACGTTCCAGCGCAACCCCGGGCGAATAAGCGCAATAGTCGCCAGTTGCGCCTCTAAAACTATCTCATAAATCGCACGCTGCTCTGGCGTAAAACGGCCGTTGACAGGAAAAGTGCGGGTAATATCGGAAGCGTAATTTTCATATTCGCAGCCAGCATCAATTAAAACTAATTCACCGTCTTTTAATACCGCGTCATTATCGCTGTAATGCAGAATACAAGCATTCGCGCCGCCGCCAATAATAAAATCATACGCCAGCGCTTTGCTGCCTTGCGAGAGAAATTCATGCTGCATTTCAGCTTGTAATTGATGCTCCCATAAACCTGGCTGGCATTTTGCCATCGCACGCTGATGCGCAGCGGCAGAAATAGCGGCCGCTTTACGCATCACCGCTATTTCAGCCGAACTTTTAATTAAACGCATTTCATAAAGCGCATGTTCAATATTGACAAAGCTAACGGGCGGCGTAACACCCGCACGCACTTTACAACGCAAGGTATTCACGGCCGTTAACAGCATCTGATCTAATTTCAATTGCCGGCCGATGGGAAAATAAACCTGACTGCATTCCGCTAATAATTCCGGCAATTTTTCCGCGAACGTGTGGATAGGAAAGGCTTCATCAACGCCATAGTTTTTCACGGCACCGGCCTGACCGGCACGACGGCCCTGCCAGAGTTCCATGGTGGGATCAGCAGAGCGGTTAAATAAAATATATTCACCTTGCGGACGGCCTGGCATTAAAACGGCCAGCGCTTCGGGTTCATTAAACCCGGTTAAATAATAAAAATCGCTTTGCTGATGAAAAGGAAAATAAGTATCGCCATTGCGTAATTGCTCACTGGCGCTGGGAAGAATAGCTATTGTTCCCTTACCCATCGTTGTTAATAAACGCTGGCGACGCGCCGCATATTCTTCGGGTTTTATAATTGACATTGTAAATAAGGCTTAATGTAAGGAGAGGGCTTCCCTGGGAACGCCCGCCAGAAAACGATCTGGCATTTCCATCAGTTCCGCGTACATCATAATAATAGAAGTACGCACAAAATCGATGACGCTTTGATAAGCTGTCTGATCCTGCTCGGAGACTTCAATTTCAGCAAAATCTAATTGACCTACTTCGATAATACAACGCAACGCATCAGCTACTTCTTCGGAAAGGCGTTCGGCGCAGACAGTACCGGCCAGCTCCAGTCCATAGCTAAACCCCTTACACCAGCGACTTAACGCTATCGCCCGTTCAGCAAATGGCCGGTTTTCATCTGGCAATAGCAATTGGAAATCATACTCCAACCCGCTTAACTGACGGCAGGTCACATCATAAAGCTCAATAATCAGCTCACGATTACACACCAGCGATTTAACACCCAAGGTATTCAGCACTGCATCAAACCAGAACTTACCGTCCAATTTATGGCCTATACAAATCAGTCCGCATAAAATACCATGTACTTCCGAGGGGTTGGTGGAAACATCTGCTTGCGCTAAAATATGGGAAAAATCGGCAAAAGCTAGTAATCTTGGCTGGATTTGCATTAAAGTAGATCTCTTGTTGAAATGTTGCTGTATTTTACCATTATAAACATGTTTAAAACAAATCAAATTGAGGAAATTATGAGCCAGGAAATGCAAACACTCTCCTTTCAACTGCTGGATAAAACATGGCAAATTCGTTGTCTGGAGAATCAAACAACAGACTTACAGCGTTGCGCGCATATTTTAAATACTAAAATGCACGAAATCGCTACCGGCGGCAAAATAAAAGGCAGCGAACAGATTGCGGTTATGGCTGCTATTAATGCTATTTACGACTTGCAAGTACAGCAAAATCAAAAAGATTTATATATTGAATCGTTAAGCAGCCGCATTCGTGAATTACAAAATCAAATGGCAAAAACATCTGCTTAGGTTATAATAGTCTCACGCGCCCTTAAATATCAGGTCTATCGTTTTTCGACCGATACATAATAGAAAGGGATTCGTTGTATCGCTGCTGTTGTGCAAGCCTGACATTTTGATCAGGAAGCCTGATGCGGCGATTTTGAATCCCACCTGAGCCGCAAGGGTCAGGAAGCGTAAAACCTGGTCTTTAATGGGCGCCCTCTTAATTAAGGTGAATCGAGTGTCCGATCGTTCCGCATTACGTCAGCAGATGCGCCTGCGGCGCCAGCAAATCACTTTCAATGAGCAACAAAGAATATCGCAGCAGATTGCGGAGCGTGTTTGCAGCAGCGCTCTATTTCAACAAAGCGCCCATATCGCCGCTTATAGCGCAAACGCGGGCGAGATTGATCCTGCTCCTATTGTACAAGCAGCCTGGCAATTGAAAAAAAAAGTTTATTTACCTGTTCTGCAGGCGGGAAAAAAATTGTGTTTTGTGGAATATAAACAACATGATTCCTTGGTTGTTAATCAATATCAGATTTTAGAGCCTGTGCTGACGCCAGAAAAAATGATTGCAGCGGAAAAATTAGATTTAGTGTTAGTGCCTTTAGTTGCGTTTGATCAACAAGGCAATCGTTTAGGGATGGGCAGTGGTTATTACGATAGTACGTTTGCTTTTCTGCAGGAAAT
Source organism: Gammaproteobacteria bacterium (assembly GCA_041690855.1). Lineage (GTDB taxonomy): Bacteria > Pseudomonadota > Gammaproteobacteria > CAIUAS01 > CAIUAS01 > CAIUAS01. Next base: position 6,466 of record JBEPVU010000083.1, read on the forward strand.
AACACGCCCCAGTAAACCGTATTTACTGGGGTTGGCTTATGAATGGCAGTGTTGTGCGTCTACTTTTTCTGAAGCCTGGGATGTTAAGTTAGATGCGGCGGTAACGGAAAATATAGTCATTCCGAATAAGAATTCAGTTTTATATATATGAGCGTCATGGAGTTTATACCGGTTAGCCAGTGGTCAACCCTTTTTGTAAACACGCTATAAATACGTCCGTGTACGCTCAACTGCCGCTCCTGCGGCAGATGGTTTACAAAAAGGGTTGACCACTGGCTAACGAAAGCACCTTCAATAAAACTGAAAATTCATCTGCAATGACTATATAGCCATCGCACTCACTTTAACTAAAATCTATTTATTTTTTTCTGATCATTATTGCTGTTATTCGAACCCTTATCTATTATAGGTGGAAATTTTAACGTTTCTAATTTTTCTGGTTCTTGTGATTGATCTTGCTTAGGAATTTGTGGAACATAAATCATCCTTATAGGAATTAAACGTGAACTATCCGATTGGTTAAATAATTTCTTATATTTATCTTTAAAAATTTTTATAACCCTATCAATAGTCGAGATTGCCAGACAAATACTTTCTAGTTTTTTCGATTTCATATACTTATTACTAGTATCTTGAGTTAAAAGAAAAGATAATATATTAATAAGTTTTTCTTTTAATTTCTCATATTGATTTATACCGTCAATAATTTCTTCCATGGTCAATAATCTATTAGGCACTTGATTATTACTCGGCATTTCAATAGTGTGTTTTACAATCTGATAATCTGGATTAACATTTTCTTCATTGTTGGTTGGATTTTTATTGGACTTAAAAAAATTACTATGCATTGTTATTCTCTTTATTTTAATAATTATCCCTTCTGACCAGGCTTATAATACCTGTCAGACAAAATGGATCATGCCCCCCCTGTTCCATTTTTGTTCGCGGATTATGCTATCATTAAATAATTTTAGCAATTTTTATTTTAATTTAAGCGAGGATTAAATATGCAGCACTGGCTGATGAAATCGGAGCCTGAGACTTTCAGCATCGATGACCTGGCAAAAAAATCAAAACAGATTGAACCCTGGGACGGCGTGCGTAATTATCAGGCGCGTAACTGGCTGCGGGATGCGATGAAAGTGGGTGATCTGGCTTTTTTTTATCATTCCAGTTGTGCAATACCCGGTATTGTCGGCATTGTGAAAATCGTAAAAGGCGGTTATCCCGATGCTACTGCGTTTGATATTAATAGTAAGTATTATGATCCTAAAAGCACCACGCAAAATCCGCGCTGGTATCGTGTGGATATTCAATTGATTGAGAAATTTCCTGAAATCATTACGCTAAATGAATTGCGCCAGCACGCTGTTTTACAAAACATGCGGCTGCTGCAAAAAGGCAGCCGCTTATCGATTACGCCTGTAACAGCGGAAGAATGGAACTTTATTTTAAAATTGCGCTCAGATAGTGCGTAAACACTCATCTTGTAGGGTGGATTAGGGCCCCCCCCCCGAACACACCAAATTAATTGATTTTTATAAACTCGTTTTAAGGCGGCCGGCCCAAAACAACCAAAAAACAGA
>JBEPVU010000084.1:0-8029 GCA_041690855.1 Gammaproteobacteria bacterium
CCTGGCAGGATTCGAACCTGCTACCCTCGGCTTAGAAGGCCGATGCTCTATCCGATTGAGCTACAGGCGCAAGTCTCAATCCTGCGATATAGTCATCGCACTTCAATCTCTAACATAAAACTGGTCGGGGTAGAGGGATTTGAACCCCCGACACCCTGCTCCCAAAGCAGGTGCGCTACCAGACTGCGCTATACCCCGAGTTTAACGGGTGACCAGGCACTCGTGAGCCAAGCATCATATACGGGCAAACGCGTAATATCAATATGATAGCTCGCTCTCAGCAGGCAATTTTATAGTACCGCAAAAACCTTGCCAGTTTGAGCACACCTCGTTAAGCTAATCTCAAATATGCAAAAAAATCCATAAGGAACCCTATGTCAGAGAATTTCATGAATTTACTTAATACACGCCGCTTTTTACCTCTTTTTATCACACAATTTCTCAGTGCATTTAACGACAATACTTTCAAAAATGCGCTGGTCATTCTGATTACTTATAAAATTGGACTTGCGTCTAACATAGAAGAACAACTGTTAGTCACGTTAGCGGCCGGTCTGTTTATTTTACCTTTCTTTTTATTTTCAGCGACCGCCGGTCAATTAGCTGATAAATACAATAAAACGCGCTTAATCCGCATCGTGAAGTTTTTTGAAATAGTGTTTATGGGTCTGGCCGTCGTGGGCTTTCATCTAAATAGCGTTACGCTGTTGATGATGACGCTGTTATTGATGGGTTTGCATTCGACTTTTTTCGGCCCCTTAAAATATGCTATTTTGCCGGAACATTTAGCTAAAAATGAATTGATCGGCGCGAATTCGTTAGTCGAGGCCGGCACGTTTATCGCTATTTTATTAGGCACTATTTTAGGCGGCATACTCATTATCACACACGCCGGCACTATCGTGGTCTCTGTTTTAGTTTTATTAGTCGCTATATCAGGCTGGTGCAGCAGTTTATATATTCCCCGCACACAACCTACCGTGCCAGACTTAAAGATTAATTATAATTTTATCGCTGAAACCTGGCGTATCATTAAAAACACACGACAACATCGGGATATTTTCCTGGCCATTTTAGGCATATCCTGGTTCTGGCTTATTGGTTATATCTTCCTGGCGCAATTTCCTAATCTCACTAAAAATATAGTAGGCGCCGATTCCCTGGTTATTACGTTATTTTTAACTTTATTTACCGTAGGCATCGCTATCGGTTCGCTGGCCTGCAGTAAATTGCTGCAAGGTGAAATTACTGCCAAATATGTGCCGATCAGCATCTCGGCAATGACGATTTTTATGATCGATTTATATTTTGCCTGCCGCTCTATTCCCACCCCCGTCAGTGGCCATTTAATAGGCATAGGCCATTTTCTCTTGTCCCTTAGTAGCTGGCGGATTATGCTGGATATGCTGCTGATTTCCATATTAGGCGGTCTATTCGTAGTGCCGCTTTATACCCTCCTGCAAATTAAAGCGCCCCCAGAAGAACGCGCCCGCGTGATTGCCTGCAATAATGTGATTAACTCGTTTTTTATGGTGGCGTCAGCCATTATCAGTATGCTATTGCTTGCCTTACACGTCACAGTGCCGCAAATATTTTTAATGCTGGGGCTATTAAATTTTATCGTCGCTTGTTATATCTGCAAATTATTGCCGCACGCGTTGCTGCAATCGTTTGTTAAAGGGTTATTAAAATTTTGTTATCACATTAAAATAACCGGCCTGGAAAATTATAAAGCGGCCGGTAATCGAGTCGTTATTGTTGCTAATCATTTATCTTTTTTAGATGTGATATTGCTGTCTGCTTTTTTGCCGGATAAATTTTTATTCGCCATTAATACTTTAATCGCTAAAAAATGGTGGATGAAACCCGTGCTGCCGTTAGTCGATGCGTTTATTATGGACCCTACCAATCCAATGGCGGCAAAACCTTTAATTAAAACTATCCGCAATGATCGCAAATGCGTTATTTTTCCTGAGGGACGCATTACCATTACCGGTTCATTAATGAAAGTGTACGAAGGCCCCGGCATGATTGCCGATAAAGCCGATGCAGTTTTATTGCCCATTCGCATTGAAGGCGCGCAATACACGATTTTTTCGCGTTTACGCGGCAAAGTAAAATTGCGCTGGTTCCCGCAAATTACTTTAACGATTCTGCCGCCGCGCCGGTTTGAAGTGCCATCGGACATTAAAGGCCGCAAACGCCGCCAGATTATCAGCGCTAAATTATATGATGTTATGACAGACATGCTGTTTGAAAGCAGTCATTATCGCACGACACTCTTTCAATCTTTAATCGATGCCCGCAAAATTCAGGGTGGCAAGCGTGTGATTATTGAAGATATCGAACGTAAACCCTTAAATTACAATCAATTAATTGTCCGTAGTTTTATCTTAGGTGAATTAATTAGCCGCAGCACACAAGCCAGATTAACCGTAGGGATTTTATTGCCTAATGCTATTGCTACTGTTATTACTTTTTTTGGCTTGCAGGCTTACGGCCGTATCGCCGTGATGCTGAATTTTTCCAGTGGCTCCGCCAATCTAGTATCGGCTTGTCAAACTGCGCAAATTCAATCCGTTTACACTTCACACCATTTTATCGAAGCAGCAAGACTGCACGTTAGTATTGAAAAATTAACGGCAGCGGGCATTGCCCTTATTTATTTAGAAGATTTGCGCCCTAAAATTAATTTTATCGACAAACTGCAAGGTTTATGCCGCGGTCGTTTTGCTAATTATTTTTATAATAAAATTAATCCCACTATTTCACCAACGGATCCAGCCGTTATTTTATTTACTTCTGGCTCAGAAGGCGCACCCAAAGGCGTTGTTTTAAGCCATCAAAATATTGAAGCCAACCGTTATCAATTAGCCGCACGCGTACCTTTTACAGCGCAAGACAGTATTTTAAACGCTTTACCCCTGTTTCATTCGTTTGGTTTAACGGCTGCCACACTGCTACCGATTTTTTCCGGCTTGAAAACATTTTTGTATCCTTCTCCGTTACACTATCGCATTGTGCCGGAAATGATTTATGACACCAATGCAACCATCACCTTTGGCACCGATACTTTCCTCGCCGGTTACGCTCGCTACGCGCATCCTTATGATTTTTATAATCTTAAATATGTCGTTGCCGGCGCTGAAAAATTAAAAGATGAAACCCGTAAAACGTGGATGGAAAAATTCGGCGTGCGTATTATCGAAGGTTACGGCGCAACTGAAACGGCGCCTGTTATCACCGGCAACACACCGATGCAAAATAAAAGCGGCACCGTAGGACGCTTTTTACCCAGCATTCACTATCGCCTGGAACCCGTACCCGGCATTGCAGACGGCGGCCGTCTATTCGTGTCAGGCCCTAATATTATGCTGGGTTATTTGCTGTCTTCCCAACCCGGACAATTAATATCGCCGCCAGACGGCTGGTATGATACCGGTGATATTGTCGCAGTCGATGAACAAGGCTACGTCACCGTACTCGACAGAGCGAAACGGTTTGCCAAAATAGGCGGCGAAATGGTGTCACTGACCGCCATTGAGCATTATCTCACTGAATTATGGCCTGACCACCCCCATGCCGCCATCAATATTCCTGATCTTAAAAAGGGCGAACAAATCGTTCTGGTAACGCAATATAAACAAGCCAGCCGGGATGAAATCGTCTCTTTTGCCAGACAAAAAGGCATCAGCGAATTAAGCCTACCCCGCCGTATACTCCTGATGGATAAAGTCCCCTTACTGGCAACCGGTAAAATCAATTACTTAGAAGTCAAAGCCTGGCTAAACGAGCAACTAGACAAATCTGAAAATTGAGCTATACCTAAGTTATAAAGACAAGCAATACCACTTAAATGGATATTTAAGTGGAATTTACAAGCTGGATGGATTTGAACGCGCCGGCATTAGTTGATGATAACGATCATGAACAGTCGCGCCAATCAGTTTTCCAGTTTTTTAGGCAGTGTAGTATTAATCTATGCTACCTTCATCAATCCATTATTCGCTAACCCGGAGAATGGCACCGTTGTTGCTGGTAATGTAAACATCACTCAGCCCGACGCAAAAAATTTAGTCATTCAGCAAAACAGCGATAAAGCTATTATCGAGTGGCAACGTTTTAATATTGCCGCCGATGAGCATACTCACTTTCAACAACCTTCCAGCAATGCCATCGCTTTAAATCGCGTTACGGGTGGCGATCCCAGCAAAATTTTCGGGCAACTTTCCGCTAATGGCAAAATTATATTGGTCAATTCAGCCGGTATTTATTTCAGCCCCACTGCCAGTATTAATGTAAATAGTTTAGTGGCTACTACCGCTAATATCAGCAATGAAGATTTTCTAGCGGGCAATTATCGCTTTGTACAAGCACCTAATCAAAATACCAGCGTTATTAATGAAGGTGAAATAAAAGCGGCTGGTGGATTAGTCGCGCTAGTTGCGCCTGCCGTACAAAATAGCGGCGTCATTGAAGCAAATTTAGGCAGCGTTATTTTAGCGTCCGGCAATGAATTTACTATCGATTTATATGGCGATCAATTAATTAATTTTGCTGTTAATAATAAAGTAAATAAAGCCGCCGTCGATACCAATGGCAATACGTTAAACGATGCCGTCGCTAATAAAGGCACTATTATTGCAGATGGCGGCACTGTTTTAATGACGGCTAATGTTGCACAAGGCGTTGTACAGAATGTTATTAACATGGAAGGTGTCGTACAAGCGCACAGCGTAGCACAACACAACGGTGAAATTATTTTATCCGGTGGTACTGAGGGTGTTGTTAAAGTCAGCGGAAAATTAGATGCCTCGGGTAAATCCAGCGGATTGCAAGGTGGAACGGTTAAAGTGTTAGGCGAACAGGTTCAATTAACCAACGCAACGATTGATGTGAGCGGCGATACGGGCGGCGGCACGGCGCTAATAGGGGGTAATTATCAAGGCAAAGGCGTAGAACCTAATGCTTTGACGACGCAAGTCGATGAAAATAGCGCAATTAATGCTTCCGCCCTCACATCAGGCAATGGCGGTAAAGTCGTTATCTGGTCGGATGAACGCACTGATTTTCTCGGCAACATCACCGCTAAAGGGGGAGCAATTGACGGCGATGGCGGCTTTGCGGAAGTATCCGGTAAACGGTTATTAGACTATCAAGGCTTTGTTGATTTAACGGCAGCCGCTGGAAAAAGCGGTGACCTTTTACTCGATCCTTATAATATTATTATTCAAACGACTGGCTCTACAACGGGCGGTTTCACCAATCCTTATACGTCTGCAGCCGATGACTCCATCGTGACAGTAGCCGATATACAAAGCGCTTTATCAGGCGCTAGTGTCATTATACAAACGGGCAGCGGCGGCAGTCAGGCAGGCGATATTACAGTCAATAATTCACTTACCTGGTCTAGCGTTAATACTTTAACCCTACAGGCTAGTAATAATATTATGCTCAATGCCGCTATTACTGCAAGCACAGGCGGTTTAACGTTGAATGCCGCCAATAATATTACCGCCAGCAGTCCGATTAATGTTTTTAATCTTACGTTGCAAGCCGGTAACATGACTTCAACCAGCGCAGGCACACTCAATATAGGCAATAACTTTACACTTAATTCAACGGGCGCTTCTACTTTTAATGGCATCATCAGCGGTGCAGGCGCTTTTTCGCAAAATACCGGTACCGTTACATTAGCTGGCGTCAACAATTATACCGGCGGCACTAATCTGCTGGCTGGCACATTAATCGTTACTAATGCTAACGCCGTGGGTACAAACGATTTCACATTTACAGGTAGTGGTGCATTGCAATCTTCCACAAATGTAACATTAGCCAATAATTTAAATGTGAATGCAGATGCTTTGATCAACGGCAGCAATAATTTAACGCTTTCCGGCACTACCACCTTAGCGAGCACTAAAACCCTTTCAATCAGTAATACCGCTACCACTACTTTTAATGGCAAAGTTACCGGCGCCGGCAGTCTGCAGAATAACGGCGGTACTGTTGCATTAAATAATGCTACTAACGATTACTCCGGCAATACCTTTTTAAATTTAGGCACTTTCAGTTTTGGCGCCAGCGGCGCGGCAGGTACTAGCACAATATCGGCGCCCTTTGCCGTTAATAACAGCACTATAATGAGTACAGCAAACATCACGCTCTCAAATACTTTAAATTTTGCTGCCGGTAGTGGCGTGATTACAATAGGCGGTTCTAACAACTTGACCTTAAGCGGCAATGCCCTTTCAAATACGTTTAACAAACCCATAAACATTACTAACACGGGTATTACCACGTTAAGCGGCACTCTAACGGGCAGTGCTAATATCACCAACAATGGCGGCGCACTGGTTTTAAGCGGCAACAACACGTTGACAGGCAGTACCACTTTAAATAGCGGTACTTTAACACTGGGACAAAGCAGTTCATTAGGCACTGGTACACTCACCTTAAACGGTGGCACTCTGCTCGCAGATGCTGCAAGCGCTGGCTTGATGTTGGACAATAATTTTACTGTGGGAGGTAACGCTACTATCGGAGGCACCAAAAGCATAACATTTAATGGCGCAGGTACTTTTAATAACGGCAGCAGTCTGAATCTCACGACCACAAGCGATCTTATTTTCAATGGTAGACTCGATGGCGCCGGTTCTTTGACGTCTTCCGCCAGCAACTTGATATTAGCAAATATTGTAGGCGGTTTCACACCTTTAACCAGTATATCGGCAACAGGCCCTGTTGTTTTAAATGGTGCGCCTAGCGCATTAGGCGGCATTGCTTCTGGCGCTATCACCACTTCTGGCGATCAATCATACAATGGCGCCATAACCCTTACACAAGGTAGTGTCTTAACCAGCAACAGCGGTGATTTAACTTTCAATAACACTATTAACGGCAATTATGATTTGACGCTCAACGCTAACACTATCACGCTAGGTAGCACTATTGGCAATAGTATCGCATTAGCTTCTTTTGCGGAAACCGGCGCTATTAATTTAAATAGCAGTGGCATTATTACGAATGGTGATCAAGTTTATCACAGTGCTGTAACACTTGGCGCTGATAACGTCTTAACCAGCAATAGCGGTGATTTAAGTTTTCTCAGCACTATTGATGGCGCACATGGCTTAACCCTCAACGCTGATATTATTGATCTTTTCGGCAATGTGGGCAGCGCTACTCCGCTCAATTTTCTAACAGGCACAGGCGCCAATGAATTTAATCTCGGTGGCGCAGTGCACGGCGGTATCAGCATCACAACGGCTGGTGATCAGCTTTATAACAGCGCTATAACATTTGGCGCTAATAATACTTTCATCAGCAACAGTGGCAATATTACCTTTAACAATACAGTGTCTGGATCTTATGATTTAACTTTAAATGCACCGAATGGCGATATTACCTTCGTTGGCGCGGCAGGTAGTAATTCTCAACGCTTGGGCAATGTAACTATTACGAATGCTCGTGATGTTACAGAGCAAGATGCATTTAAAGTTCTTTCTTTTACACAATTAAACGGTAGCGGTACTAGCGACTTTGGTAATGTTGATCTAGACGCCACTGGCGCAATTTATATTTACACAAACTTTATTAGTGGTTTAATTAACGGCGGCGCTACTACCTTAATCGGCTTAAGCGGCATGGATGCGGAAGTGAATGTCAGCAGCCTGCTCGTCGGTGGCTTAAGTGGTAGTAACTTAACAGGTACCGTCAAGGGCTTTGGTGGTAAAATAGCGGCCCAATTAGCGGCGCTGCTTGCTAATGCCATCGGTGTTTTCAAAATAAATGGTTTTATTATCGGCGAATCCAGCAACGCACTATCTATTACAGAGCTGGATACTAATTCCAACTTTTATAACAGAAGCTTTTGCACAGGCGCTAATGGCGCTTTCTATCCGGATAATCTGCCAACCAGAGAAGATAAAAAATCCGCGCTAATCACGCTTGAATATCCTGTGTATGGTGATCTCCATAAAAAGACCGAATTGGATAAAATAGATAGCTATCAAACACCGTTGTGCAG
>JBEPVU010000085.1:0-8029 GCA_041690855.1 Gammaproteobacteria bacterium
ATGCCGCCCCCTATCAGGATCCCGCCGATCCTTACGAAACGTATAACCGGCATGCGTTTGAATTAAATCAGACGCTGGATAAAGTGGCTTTTAAACCATTAGCAAAAACGTACAATGCTGTTTTACCCTGGCCTGCTAAAGAAAGTATCGGTAATTTCTTTAGTAATCTCAATATGGTACCCACTATTATTAATGATATTCTGCAAGCCGATCTGCATAATACTGCGTCTGATACCTGGCGTTTTCTGATCAACAGCACGGTTGGTATTGGCGGTTTAGTCGATGTAGCTTCTAAAATAGACTTACCGCCGCATACTGAAGATTTAGGCCTTACCTTAGCAAAATGGGGCTATAAAAATTCGCATTATTTTATTTTACCTATCTTTGGCCCTAGCACTGTGCGGGATGCCATAGCTTATCCAGTCGATTATGAAGTATTCAGTGTTTATCCTTATATTCAATCGGATACCTTGCGTTATTCCTTAGTTAGCTTGAATTTTGTCAGCAAGCGCGCTCAATTGCTCGATTATCAAAATGTAATTGATCAGGCATCGTTCGATCCTTACGTATTTCAACGCAATGCCTATTTACAGCGGCGCACGTATCTGATCGAACAAAATCAGGCAGAAACAAATGATCCTTATATAGAAGAACGCCCTGTCAATATGCAGCTTAATCAATAAAATTGGCAGCTTATGTTTCATATTGTTCTCTATGAACCGGAAATTCCACCTAACACCGGCAATATTATTCGGCTGTGCGCTAACACTGGCTTGCAATTGCATTTAATCGAGCCGTTAGGATTTCCATTAGACGATAGCAAACTACGCCGCGCTGGCCTGGATTATCATGAATGGGCAACGCTACAGGTGCATACTAACCTGGATAATTTCATCACAAAAATTAAGCCTGCCCGCCTGTTTGCCTGCTCTACCCATGGCAAGCAAAACTATGCCGAAATAGCTTATCAAGCCGGTGATGCGTTTTTATTCGGCCCGGAAACACGTGGCCTGCCAAAACCTTTACTCGCGTCTTTACCAGCCGAGCACATTATCCGCATTCCCATGCGTGAACACAGCCGCAGCTTAAATTTATCAAATGCCGTGGCCGTCATAGCGTATGAAGCCTGGCGGCAGATGGAGTTTGCAGATGGGTTTTAAGTTGACATAATAAGTCTATAATCATCATAGAGTTTATGCCGGTTAGCCAGTGGTTACTCCTTTTTGTAAACACGCTGTGAATACATCCGTGTACGCTCGACTGCCGCATCCTGCGGCAGTCGGGTTACAAAAAGGAGTAACCACTGGCTAACGAAAGCGTGCGCAAAAAACCGGAAAACTGAATTACTTTGACTATAAACAACACAGGAGATTTAACAATGCAAATTAATATTGGTTTAAGCACAGAACAACGTCAGGCAATAGCGCAAGGTTTATCGCATTTATTGGCCGATAGTTATACCTTGTATTTAAAAACGCACAACTTCCATTGGAACGTGACCGGCCCAATGTTTCAGACTTTACATTTATTATTTGAACAACAATACACTGAACTGGCGCTGGCGGTTGACGAGATTGCCGAACGCATCCGCGCACTGGATTTCCCCGCACCTGGCAGTTACGCAGCATTTAGCAAACTCACCAAAGTGACAGAGGCCATACATACACCTGCCGCCCAGGACATGATCACCACCCTCGTACACGACCAGGAATTGCTGATTGAAAGGGCTCGTGAACTTTTTCCACTCGTTGAAAAAGCACAGGATCAAGCAACCCTTGATTTACTCACCCGCCGCACTCAAATTCACGAAAAAAATGCCTGGATGCTGCGCAGTCACCTAGGGTAAATCATAGGTAAAACAGCTATATTTCAGTTATAGAAACACGGTAGTTTGTGGTACAATTACCGTTGCGAATTTTTAGTTATTTTTTTATACCCCTGGAGGGATTTTCATGAATAAGAAATTGTATGTTGGCGGGCTTGCTTACGCCGTTAATGATGAAGCTTTGAGAAGCTTATTTGCTACTGCTGGCGCCGTTGAATCCGCTACAGTAATCACGGATTTCGACAGTGGCCGCAGCAAAGGCTTTGGCTTTGTTGAAATGGCTACCGAAGAAGACGCGAATGCGGCAATTCAAAAATTACATGGCTCACTTCACGAAGAACGCACGATCACTGTTTCTGAAGCAAAACCTAAAGAAGCGGGCGGCAGCCGCAGTGGTAGCCATTCAGGCGGTCGAGGTGGTTTTGGTGGCGGCGGAAATCGAGATTTTCACAAAGGTTAATCACTATTCTTATCGAAATATCGAAATAAAAATCCCCGCTTAGCGGGGATTTTTATTTGCTTTTTTTCTGGATTTTTTAGAATCTTCAATAATCAAATAGCCCCCAAATCCTATGAATATAGCAATCATAATAAGAGGTAAATCTGCTAAAAGAGCTGTCATGTTGCTTCTCCTTTTCGTAACCCTAAATAAAGCGCCACTATACCTATTCCAGTAATAGATACAGAAGCCCAAAATAAACTAGAAAGGCTTACTCCCGTATAATGATTCATAAATACACCTACAACGCCAGCTGTAACAAAGTTTGTTCCCATTTTTTTAAATTCTTCTTTCAAAGCACTGATATCAATAAATTTTTCGATATGTTTTAATGACATTATAAATTATTCTAGTAAGAAATTAAACTAAATATAGTTTATTCTTTTATAAATTAAATTTCAATGTTTAAAAATAAAATGGCTGCTTATCTCACCAACCCCGTCCGCGCTACGCACCACACCTCAATGCGTTCTACGCCTGCCTGTTGCAACGCATGGCTAAATTCAGTCACCGTATGTCCAGTCGTTACGACATCATCAATAATGGCTACATGCTTACTTTTAAAATCACTGCTTATCTTAAAAGCATTTTTCACATTTTGATGTCTCTCAGCGGCTGGCAAAGTACTTTGCGAGGCTGTGACGCGTATACGTTCACAAGATTGCAGATCAAGGGGTAATTGCAATTTTCGTGCAACCGGCCGAGCAATTTCTAACGCTTGATTGAATCCCCGCTCACGCAAACGTTGAGGATGTAGAGGCATTGGAATAATCATTTCAGGCAAATGCAAATGCGCTGCAATGTTTTTCTTCTGCCTATTTTCCGCTAATAACTCACCTAGCAAGCGCGCATATAATAATTGCTGATTAAATTTTAACGCCATGATGAACTGATCAATGGGCGGTTGATAATGAAATAAAGCGGTTGTGGAAAAAAATGGCGGTTGCTGCTGTAAACAATGCCCACAGAGCATGTGATCATTCGGATTAATGCCCTCCAATGGCAACGCACAATGCATACAAACCGTATTTAACCAAGGCAATTCCCGTTCACAAGCATGACATAACGCCAACGAACGCTTCGTTAAAGCGGCACATAAAACACAGCAGGCAGGCAATAGCCAGGAATGCAATTTTTGCCAGAGGCTGGTTTTTACAAGCATGTTTAATTTATCAATTTTAGTTAACTGCCTAAAAAATAACCTACTTTTATAAAAAATTCAAATAAATATTTATTATTTATGTAATAAAGTTTAATAGCCTCGCTGGGAATAATAGTCAGTAAAAACTTTACAGTTATGCGTATTAAATGTACAATTTGCAGTAATTTATATTCTCACATGCTCAGGATAAGTGATGCCAACTTCATATACCTCTTTTACCCCAGCGCCTAGTCCCGAAGCCTTAGAATACTTCATGCACAAACCATCCAGCTTACCAGACATAGAAGGGTTGGAAAACAATCTTAATAGCATAGACAAGAAACTGGTTATGCCAAAGTTTGGACACATGGCAGCCTCAGAAGATGAAATTGAAGCTTACTGCCAAAAAAGCTGGCTAGGCCGTTTGCTATATAGAATTTATGATCCATACATTCAAATCTATGTAGAAAAATATTATATAAATTTATTGGGGGAGAAGTTAACTAGTTTGAAAAATTTTTTATCTTCCGAGCCTAACTCAAATGATGATTCCTTTTATGAACCCTCTCCCATTAAGACCTTATGCTCTACGTATAAAAGCATTATTAATATATCTGATTTGTTTAGTATAGATTTTGCAGTAACGCTAGGAGAAGCTAAACTCTGTAGCGATGAAAATTTTCCCATACGAGAAGAAATTAGCAAAAAGAAAGCTGAATTAATGGACAAGTCATCAAGGGACTTTGCATTGAAGGTAAAAGTCAAGGTAAAAGTCGAGGAAATAACATCACAATTAAACAATCAGATCTCCGAGTTGAGAAAAACCACTCAAGCAGCAGAAAAAAATACCGCCTCTTTTTTTAAAAGTTCAAATTCACCCTTCAATAAGCTTATGCACAACACTAATAACGCAAAAAAAGAGGTCAGTATTTTTACTAAGGCGCTAAACACAATACTGATAGACATACAGAGTGTTATTAAGCGCCTGGATGACATCAGAGAAAAACACTGGGATACAAATTTGAATACGGCCTGTGAGCAATCGCAAGCGAAATGCGCAAGAGTGCGGGAAAGCCTGAGAAAAGAAAAAGAAGAAAGAAAAAATAAGGAACAAAACAATCAGAATTCTGAGAATGCCAAGTCAAAAAACAGCGGCAGTTATCAAAGCAACAACAGTAGTAATTTTTATCAAAAACCTGAAACGCAACAGCAATCGCAATTACAGTTAACTCCAGAAGAAAAGCGGAAGCAACAGCTATTAGCAATAATAGGAATAACGGATTTTTCTAAGTTTAAAAAAGAATCCGAAGAAGAACAGGAAAAGCATTTTAAGAAAGCTCATGGTAAACAATACCAAGCAAACCAAAATAATCAAGCAACATTACAAGAGATTAATAATGCTAAAGATGAGTTATTGGGGATGGATATACACCATAAGGAAAGATTTATGGCCACTCAAAATGAACCTCAAAGAAGTTTTCAAGCACATCCTGCCTGTGGTTATGATAATTCAAAATCCAGCATACCCCAAAATTCTTACTAAGAATCACCCAACATACATAAATATAACAATTTTTAATTGTTATATTTATGCAAAAAAAATATTGTTTTTGATACGCTAACTTATGCTAAAATGCTTGCAAAAAGGTTTAGATGCCTTAATTGTAATCAAATTAGAATCAAAAACATGCTACAACAACTCAGCATTCAATACTTTACCATCATCGATACGCTTGATTTAGAATTTAAACCAGGTATGACTGTACTCACCGGCGAAACCGGCGCCGGTAAATCGATTTTAATTGATGCATTACTATTAGCCTTAGGCGGCCGTGGCGACAGCAACGCTATCCGGCAAGGCCATGAACGCTGCACGATTGCAGCCGGTTTTAATATTCAAAATTTACCGAATGTTAAAGAGTGGCTGGCTGAACATGAACTCACCAATAGCGAAGATGAATGTCTATTGCGCCGAATCATTAATAACGATGGCCGCTCACGCGCTTTTATTAATGGCCAGGCCATTCCATTACAGCAATTACGTGAATTGGGCGGCCTGCTAGTCAGCATTCACGGCCAGCACGAACACCAGACACTCTTAAAACCAGAAAAACAACGTTTTTTATTAGATGCTTACGCAGGCCACGCCCCTTTAGCTAAAAAAGTACACACACTCTATAACGATTGGCGCAACACACAAGCTGAACTCGCTAATTTGCAGGCACAAAACGAACAACGGCAGGCACGCCAGGAATTACTCGCTTATCAAACGCAGGAATTAGCGCAATTAGATTTACAGATCGATGAATTAAAAGCGCTGGATGTAGAACAACGGCAATTAGCCAACGCCGACCGTTTATTAACTAACTGCCAGCAATTGCTGAATGTATTAGCCGAACAGGACGAAGGTAATGTCCTGCGTCTATTAACGGCGGCGCAAACGCAACTCAATGCTTTACAAACCCTCACACCTTCATTAAAAGCCGCAGCCGAATTACTCAATAATGCCGATATTCAAATTAATGAAGCCGTTAATGAATTACGTCATTATTTTAGTCAACTTGAATTAAATCCTGAACGCTTAACCTGGGTAGAAACACGCTTAAGCGATATTTACGAGCTCGCGCGCAAACATCACATTCCACCCGATGAATTAATCAGTTTACAAATACGTTTGCAGCATGAACTGCAACAACTGGAAAATAGCGATACGGCTATCACGCAATTGCAAAATAAAATTACCCAACTGGAAAAAGAGTATTTATCCGCCGCTGAAAAATTATCAGCCAGCCGCAAAAAAGCTGCCAAACAATTAATGCCGCACATTGAAAACAGTATGCAGCAATTAAATATGCCCGGCGGACGCTTCTGCGTACATTTTACACCTAACACCGATCAACAACCCGCCAGTTATGGTTTAGAAAAAATAGAATTTCTGGTCAGCACCAATCCCGGCCAAACCTTACAACCACTGGTTAAAATCGTTTCCGGCGGTGAATTGTCGCGCATCAGCCTGGCAATTCAAGTACTCACGGCGCAAACCGATAGCACCCCCACGCTGATATTTGATGAAGTTGATGTAGGCATCGGCGGCGGCACCGCAGAAATTGTCGGGCGTCTGCTGCGTCAATTAGCCGATAAAACCCAAGTATTATGCGTCACCCACCTGCCTCAGGTGGCCGCGCAAAGTCAGCAGCATTTACAAATCAGCAAAGCAACGGAAAATGCCATTACACAAACCTATGTACAGGATTTAAATAATAACGCTAAAATTCAGGAAATCGCCAGAATGCTGGGCGGCGTTAAAATCACCCGACAAACCTTAGCACACGCAAAAGAAATGCTGGGCATTGCCTGAAGGTTTTTCTAATTGCAAATATACTCGTCGCGTTTCAATTTTAGGCGTTGTTGCAACCCCTCTTTCGCAATCCTCATGTATTAATATACACTCCGGTTGCTCAAGAGGCGTTGCGCCTAGCCTAAAATTGAAACGCTTAGAGTATAATAACGCCCATGAAACAGCTTCCTAAAAATCCGGCAGCGCTGATCCTGATCTGGATAATCGCGCTCATTTTGATTTTAACCGGCACACGCTGGTTTTTAATGAATGGTTTTCTGCAGGTAGAACAAAAGCAACTTTATAAAGATATTGATCGCATTAATCAGACATTAAATCAAACACTCAACAATTTAAGCACTTTTACCGCCGATTGGGCGCACTGGGATGATGCTTATCATTTTGTCATCGGCAAAAATCCTCGTTTTCCAGCCATTAACCTCAAAAACTCCGTTTATATTAACGCCAACATTAATCTTTTAATGTATTTTAACCGGCAAGGTAAATTATTAGCAGGCGCTGCTTTTGATTTAAACACTCACCAAACAGTTCCCTATCCCGCAGGTCTCAAAAAATATCTCTCTCCAGACAGCTCTTTACTACAACAAAAAAACGTTAATGTAACAACGGACGGTTTTATCAATTTACCTTCCGGTATTCTGCTAATCGCCGCCAGCGCTATTTCTGATGGCAATAAACAAGCGCCGATTGCCGGCACTTTAATGACAGGACGTTATTTATCCACAACCCTGATTCAGAAAATAGCGGAGATAACACAACTGCATTTATCAGTCTTTACGTTAGCGGACATTAAACAAAATAATTCCCTCCGTAATATTTATCAACAACTCCTGCAAAAAGGCGATCAAACCACTGAAATTATTGATAAAAATAAAGCGGCAGGTTATCAATTACTCCGAGATATTAATCAAAAACCGATTGGCTTATTAAAATTAGTGACTAACCGCCCTGTTTACGCAACGGGCATAGAATCCATTCAATATTATTTAATCGCTATCATCTGCTTAAGTTTATTATTACTCTGGATTATCCGTTATTTAAGGCAACCGAAACGACATGCCTTAGAAAAAAGTTTACGCAGAGCATTAAAAAATCAAGAATTCAGCCTTTATTTCCAACCTAAATTTGATTTACAACAACAAAAAATAACCAGTGTCGAGGCGTTAATCCGCTGGACGCATCCGACCCTCGGCGTTATCGCGCCGG
>JBEPVU010000086.1:0-7895 GCA_041690855.1 Gammaproteobacteria bacterium
AGTCCGTCTCGTGGGGTCGGAGATTTGTATAAGAGAAAGATTTAAGCAGACGCAAAATGCCGTATATTGTCACACGCGAACCCGGTGGAACGCCGGTAGCGGAAACTATCCGTAAAATATTACTGACGCCGCATCGTGAACAGATGGAACCTGTGGCCGAACTATTGTTATTCTTCGCTGGCCGCGCTCAGCATATCGCTAATGTTATTAAACCTGCTTTACAGGCAGGGCAGTGGGTGGTATGTGATCGCTTTACCGATACGACTTATGCCTATCAAGGCTACGGTCGCCATTTGCCACTTAAACAGATTGAAACACTGGAACAATGGGTGCAAGCTGATTTGCAGCCAGATTGTGTGCTATTGTTTGATGCGCCTGTTAAAATTGCCTTAGGACGCATGCGCAAGCGGGGAACAGCGGATAGAATAGAGGCGGAACAAGAAGAGTTTTTTGAGCGTGCCAGAGCAGGTTTTTTAACGCGCGCCAAGCAATATCCACAGCGTATTAAAGTGCTTGACGCAGGGGGCGCTTTGAATAAAGTACAATTAGAGCTTAAGAAAATTTTAGATGAAATCTGTCTATAATAATTAGTATGCAAAATTTTGACACCGCGCCTTACCCCTGGCAACAAAACCACTGGAACCGTTTGCTGCACAGCTATCAAAGCAATCAATTGCCACATGCTTTACTGCTAACAGGCGCCTCAGGCCTGGGGCAATGGGAGTTTGCGCTGGCATTGGCGCAGCAAGTGTTGTGTGAACAAGGCAGAGAAAAAACATTGCCTTGCAGGCAGTGCCGTGCCTGTTTATTAATACAAGCGCATTCACATCCCGATGTCTATAACCTTCAGCCCGAAGAACCTGGCAAGGCCATTCGGATTGATGTTATCCGTGAAATGATTAAGCAACTGAGTCAAACCGCTTTGCATAATCATTATAAAATTGTTTTAATACAACCCGCGGAAGCAATGAATTTAGCCGCCAGTAATGCGTTATTAAAAAACCTGGAAGAACCGGCAGGTAACACACTGTTTTTATTAGTCAGCAGTGAATTAAGTCAGTTACCGGCAACGGTGCGCAGCCGTTGTCAGTTAATTACGTTTACTGCGCCGGCTAAGGAAATAGCACACGCCTGGTTGCAGCCCTTATTAAAACAAGGGCAGGACAGTGAGTTATTATTAGCCTTAGCCGGACAAGCGCCTTTGCAAGCTTTAAAATTAGCTTATGAAGAACGTTTAAAAGAACGCGAGCAATTATTTATTGATTTGAAAAAAATCAGTGAAAATAAAGCCATGCCCGTGCAGGTGGCGGCGCAATGGCTGAAAACAGAACCCAAAGCATTATTAACGGCGCTGATTAATATCATTATTGATTGTATTCGTATTAATATGAGCTTGCCTGCTGATAGCTTATTGAATACCGATAAAATTGATTTTATTAAACAAGTCGCTAACGTAATAGCAGCGATGACATTATTCAACTATTTAGATGAGCTTTATCAATGGCGCAATCAATTAAATACATCTGTGCAGATTAATCAACAGTTACTTATTGAAACACTTTTTTGTAGATGGTATCACTATGCAAGATTCACTCGTACTTAATATTGCTAATAAAAATGAACTATTAGCGGCCTATATGCCTTTTATTAAAAATGGTGGCCTTTTTATTCCAACGGCGCAAAATTTTCAGTTAGGTGAGATGATTAATTTTACTTTAAATTTATGGTGCTTAACCCAGGAAACAGCCATGACAGGGAAAATTATCTGGCTAACGCCTCAACATGCGCAGGGTGGCCGGCCAGCCGGGATTGGCGTGCAGTTTATGCATGAGAATGCTAAATTAATTAAAGATACCATAGAAAAACAGTTGGCGGGTTTGTTGCAGACCGATCAAACCACCCATAGTATTTAAGCAGGTAAAAAAATGCTAGTCGATTCACATTGTCATTTAGATAAACTCGATCTCACCCAGTATAACAATAGCCTCGCTGCAGCATTGGAAGACGCACGCGCCGCATCAGTAGAGCATATTCTCTGCGTTTGTATTGATTTGGAACATTTTAACGATGTGTTACAAATAGCCATGCAATATCCCAACGTATTTGCATCCGTAGGCGTTCATCCTACTGAAATTATTGCACAGGAACCTACGGTTGATGAATTAATTAAGTTAAGCCAGTCGCCCAAAGTAATCGCTTTTGGCGAAACAGGGTTAGATTATTATCGTGATGATAGCAACCAATTAATACAACAGGAACGTTTCCGTCATCATATTCGAGCGGCTAAGGCCACCGGTAAACCGCTGATTGTCCATACCCGTCAGGCGCAGGATGATACGATTAATATTTTGAAAGAAGAGGGCGCCGATAGCATAGGCGGTGTATTGCACTGCTTTACCGAGACGTGGGAAATGGCGCAGCAAGCCATTGCGTTAGGTTTTTATATTTCTTTTTCAGGTATTGTCACTTTTCAAAATGCTAAAGCATTAAAAGAAGTTGCCAGACAAGTGCCTTTAGAGCGTATGCTGATTGAAACAGACGCGCCTTATCTGGCGCCGGTGCCTTATCGTGGCAAAACAAACCAACCGGCTTATGTGAAATATGTGGCTGAAACGATTGCAGCGCTGCGCGGCATTACTTTTGCTGAGGTTGCTGAACAAACCACACAAAATTTTTTCACATTATTTAAGCACGCTAATGTTTAAATCTTTTCACTTAAAGTCTGGCCACTATTACTTATTGGCCTTTTTTATTGCTATTGGGTTTTATGTAGGCTTAGGGGGTTATCCCTTGTCTAATAATAACGAAGGACTGTATGCAGAAGTGGCCCGCGAGATGCTGTTGACAGGCAATTATATTATTCCACATTTAAATTTTGTCCCTTATATCGAAAAACCACCGTTATTATATTGGTTAATAGCGTTAAGTTATCATGTATTTGGCGTCACGACATGGGCTGCTCGTTTAATTCCTGCCAGTTGTGGCGCTTTAACTATTGTCTGTTTATTATGGTTGGGACAAAAAATAGGACGTGCCAGAGAAGCCTGGTTAACAGCGGTTATATTAGCGACCAGTTTAGGCTATATCGTGATTGCGCGTATTGTTTTTTTTGATATGTTGCTGACCGCTTGTTTAACAGTAACATTGAGTCTGTTTTATGTGTGGTGGCAGACCGATAAAAAATATTACTTACGCAGCGCGTATATTTTTTTAGGCTTAGGGGTTTTAAGCAAAGGGCTGCTGATACTGGTACTGGTATTTGCTATTAGCGTAACCTTCCTGTTTATCTGCCGGCAGAAAAAACGTATATTATCGTTGTTTGATTTTTGGGGCATTATTTTATTTTTAGCAATTGTGTTGCCCTGGCATGTTGCTGCGAATATTCAATATCCAGGTTTTTTCAGAGATTATTTTATTAATGAACAAGTGTTACGTTTTTTAAATGAACGTATCCCGCATGATTATTACCAGGGGCCTATTTATTATTATATTCCCCGCATTTTAGCTTACTTGTTACCTTGGAGTTTGTTACTGCCATTATTGTGCAAGCGCCATCCCATGAAAAATAATGATACTGATAAATTAGCTTTATTTTTATGGCTATGGTTCATTGTCCCACTGGTGTTTTTCTCAGTATCGCAGGCAAAAGCTAATTATTATATGATTATTGGTATGCCAGCCTTAGCGTATTTATTAGCTATCAAAATCAATCAAATGAATAATTTGAAGTCCAGTTTATTATGGAGCATGGTTAGCATAAGTTTAATAACGTTACTGGCAGGTTATATTGTTGCAAAAAAAATACCCGATGAGTACAGTGAATTATCTATTATACAGTATTTGCAGGCAAAAAATTCTGGCCGCCCCGTTTATCTTTATGATAATTATGCCAAACAATCTACGCTATTATTTTATTTACAAAAACGCTTGCCTATGATTGCTGCCGATGATCCTGATTTGGCATATGGTGCGCAAACTAATGAAGCAAAAGGTTGGTTTATTTCGGTTGAACAATTTAAGTCAATAGCTGAAAAGCAATTTTGCTATGTGGCGTTAGTAAAAGAAAGCTTGTCTAAGTTTTACCAAGTATTGCCAGGATTAGGTTTTTGTCCGGTCACCGCCACTAAGAAAGGGTTATTATTGAGTAATGATCCTGGAGATTGTAATAAACATGGTTAATCTCCGTACTTTATATCGCTGGGTGCCAACAACTTATTTAATAGAAGGTTTGCCATTTGCACTCGTCGCTATTGTTTCAGTCGTTCTTTATAAAAACTTTGATTTCTCTAATACTAAAATTGCATTATATACTAGTTTATTTACTGTTCCCTGGATTATAAAACCATTGCTGGCGCCTTTATTTGAGCCTTTTGCATCCAAGCGGACAATGGTAGTATTAATGCAATTATTAATGGCTATACTATTTTTGCTGCTGGCCGCCAGCCTTTATTTACATAATTTTTTTTATTTAACCGGTATAATCTTTTTAGCGATTGCCTGCTGTTCCACGTTGCATGATATGAATTTAGATGGTTTTTATATCATTAGTTTAAATCAACAAGAACAGGCGCATTTTATTGGCGTACGTACAATAACCTATCAAATAGGCAGATTAATAGGACAAAGTGGTTTAGTATTTGTGGCAGGCTGGTTAATTTTCTATGTTAATGAAAAAAGCGCTTGGCAAATTGCTTTAACGGCGCTTGCTGGCATGACCGGCGTTATTGCATTTTATCATCATAAAATAATGCCAAAGACAGAAACTAATATTACATTATCTGCCGTAGCGCCCACAGCCGCTATCGTTTCTTTTAAAAAAGTTTTTATTGAATTACTCACCTTTAAACACTTCATCGCTATTATTATTTTCACTTTAAGTTATGATTTTGCGCAAACACAATTAAATAAAATTGTGCCGCTATTTTTATTAGATAAAGTGCTAAAAGGTGGTTTAGGCTTAACAATAAAGCAGGTAGGTACTGTTTTTGGTGGTATTAGTATTGTAGGAATATTAGTAGGGATAACCTTAGCAGGTTTTTTATTAGCAAAAAAATCTTTAAAAAGCTGCTTGGTTCCGCTTACTATTCTGGCGGCTTTAAGTAACACAGGTTATTTATTATTGGTAGCGCCTATTTCACATTCAATTGCGTTAATCAGCATTATTATCCTGATCTCGCAATTTGGCTTTGGTTTAAGCAATGGGGCTTATATGTTTTATTTACTGCAAATATTCAGTAAAGGTAACTATCCTATGTCGCTTTATGCCATTGGTACATCGCTGATGGGAATAGGGGTGACGTTAGGCGGCGCTGTTAGTGGCTATATGCAATATAAGCTAGGCTATACAGGTTTTTTTATCTGGATCCTCATAGTTAATTTCGGCATTATTTTGAGCGCTGTTTATAATAAGAAAAAGGTATTATAGTTGTCCTGCTGTTTGGTTGTCATAATTATAGGCTTCCTTTTTTTTATTTAACTCATCAAGTGTGTATTTGGCGCCCAGCGCTTTTGCTACCCTTGCATAACCGGCATAGAAAGCAGCGCCTAAAGCGCTTACTAATCTAATAGTTGAAACATCTGTGCCACTATTTCCTATAATTTCTGGCTTTGCTTGAGGCAGTGAATTTTGTAGTGTTACTATTGTTTCTTCTTCTTGCGCTTTTATGCTAGGCGCTCTTGATATAAAAAGTATGTTGCCGCGATAATGGGGTATTTTTTTGATTAGCTCATATAAAGTATCAACTGTAGTGGGTCTGGAATTATCTTTTTTAGATACACCAATAACTTCAAAAGGTATTTGATAGAAAAGACTATTATCATTTTCTTCTTTATAAATGTATTGCGCCAGATAGATTTCTGTTATCGCCGTTTCTTCAATTTTAAAATAAGCCGCTATTTTTTTTAGGAAATTAGAATCGCCATCAATATCAACAGTAGCAGGACGTTCGCCACATAAAAAGTATATTTTTTGAGTGGTCAGTTTTTTTGTATCAATCAATTCTTTAAGATATTGCATTCTTAGTTTCATTTCTGGATAAGTTGATCCAAAAATAGTTGTGATTGGATAATTTTCATATCTGGCTAAAACTTTGTTTTCCAGGCCTAGTAATTTACAACATTTTCTAGTTTCTATTTCTGCCTGCAATATCCATTTACCTGTTTCTTGCTGCCATCGTTCCTGCCCTCTTTTTCTAGCAAAAAATTCACGCTGAGTAACTCGAATCAGCCAGTTGAGCATCGTTTCAGGCCAGATGCCAGAGAAATAATTGCTGAAAAGATTAGTTAAAATCAAATCAGCGTTAAAATTAGTATCATTAATGGCCTGCTCTATAAGATTTAAAGCCGATTTGATTTGTTCTTGCGAAAAATTTACAGCCTTTAAATCCTGGCAAAAAATTTCAGTATCAAATGCATGTGCTAAATATAATAATTTTATAAAAGCTAATTGCTGTTCTTTAGAGGTATAACCATAACAGCTTAATATTTTTATTAGAGATGACACGTCATCTTCTTCCTATCATAATTGCCTATTAAAACGGTGGATTACGGCCTACGGCCTAATCCACCCTACATATAAATACTCAAAACCTCAACGGGATGGGTCTATACCGCTATTGCCAGGCTGGAATAGCATTATCGCCATAGATTTTTTTAGCGGCATCAACCACAGCAGAAGAATGCATTATTTTAACCAATGTTAATAATTTAGGTTCTTCTTCATCCTTTGTTCTCACTACAATAAGATTAGCATAGGGTGAATCCGTTGCTTCTAAGAAAATAGCATCTTTAGCAGGATTTAAGCCAGCAGGAACGGCATAGTTGTTATTAATAACAGCAAGAGCGACATCTGATAATACGCGTGGCAATTGTGCGGCATCTAATTCTTTAATTTTTAATTGTTTAGGGTTTTGAGCAATATCTATCGGAGTAGCATTTATTCCTGTGCCTGGTTTTAAAGTAATTAAGCCTGCTTTACTAAGCAATAATAATGCGCGCGCTTCATTACTGGGATCATTTGGCACTGCAACAATAGCTTTATTGGGTAGTTCATTAATATGTTTGTATTTTTTAGAATAAATACCCATAGGGAAAATAAAGGTTTTACCAATGGGGGTTAATTGATAATGATTGGCTTGAATGGCCGCTGTTAAATAAGGCTTATGTTGAAAAATATTCGCGTCAATACTGCCATCATTGAGTGCAGCATTAGGTAGGGTATAATCTGAAAAGCTGATTATTTTTAAATTTAAGTCATATTGCTTTTGAGCGACTTCTTTCGCGGTTTCTAATATTTGCTCATCCGGACCGGCCATAGTACCGACTTTGATAACATTTGTTGCTTCCGGCTTTTGCTGGCAAGCGGTCAGGCCAGGTAATAAAAATAAGCTGATAGCAATATAAAAAATTAATTTAAGTTTTTTCATGTTTTTTCTCCTGGTTTAATGATCATCGCCGCGCTAATTTCTTAGCAAAAAAATCCCCTAACCACTGCAAGAGTTGCACCATAATAATCAGAATAACAATAGTGGCCAGCATGATATTAATATCAAACCGCTGATAACCATAACGAATGGCTAAATCGCCCAGGCCGCCGCCGCCTATCGCGCCCGCCATGGCGGAATAACCAATAAGGTTAATCAACATCAGTGTGATGCCATTAATAATCCCCGGCAATGCTTCAGGAATTAAAATTTTATTAATTATTTGCAGAGGGGTTGCACCAATGGCATAGCCAACTTCCAGCAAACCATGGCTCACTTCACTGAGCGCACTTTCCACAATTCTGGCAAAAAACGGAATGGCAGCAATACTTAACTGTACAATCGCTGCCGTAGTGCCATTCGAAGTACCGATTATTAAACGTGTCTATTGTATTAGCGCAACCAGTAATTTAA
>JBEPVU010000087.1:0-7819 GCA_041690855.1 Gammaproteobacteria bacterium
GCCCTTGGGCATGGCAGAGAATCTGTTACAGTCAATTATTTAGGGCGATGAGAGATAGGTATCCTTAATCCATAATTGTTTTATGGAGTTGAGGTAATTTTGCCAATGATAGTATGGTTAACTTTTAGCTAAAAGTTAGATTTTATTGATTTCTTGTTCTAATTTTCTAAGAGTATCAATAATTGCACTGAATTTTGGAGCCTCGCTAGAAAACATCCCAGCATTAACCATGCTAATATAATCATCATGCAATTTTTCTAATTCCTCATCACGCGGGATAAGTTGAAACTGGTTAGTTAAGCATTTGTTATAATGCGTATAAGAGGCATAGAAGAAAGCTGCTTTATGCCGCACTACGTCTTCAAGTAGTTTTCTATTCGCTAAAGCCTGTTGGCCTATAACATTTTCTGCAAGCAATGCTAAATCATACCAATGACGCGATAATCTATCGGGACTGTTAGATAATCGATTGCGATGACATTCTACATGAATCAGAGTAGCTTTTTCCCAGAAAGTTCTTAACGGTGAGAGAACTTTAACTTGAGCGCTTGGAAATTCTAGTTCTGGAAGAATTTGTGCAAGTAAGGTATTAATTTTATGTTTTTCATTTGGCTCAGTACTATTACGCCCACCAAACTCGATAAGCACGTTACTTTGTAAATAATTTTTCTGAATATTATCAAACAAAGTAGGGTAATAAATTATTAACTTTTCACCGTCTTCACTTACTGTAGTTTTAAAAAATTCATTTGGAAAATCAGTTTTTAATTTTTTCTCAAGATGCGGTAAGACAACTTCATTTACATATTACTTTAGCTGCATTTTTAACTGAGCATCTATTTTTTTGAGGGCTGATCTGGTAATAGATGGAGTGAGTTCTAAATCTGGTAAGAAATAGCGATAATCAATAGTAATATCGACATCTTCAGAAAACCGATTTATAAGATTGTATACTTTAGAAAGTGATGTACCGCCTTTAAATACCATGTTAGCTGGTAAGGTAAATAATTCTTGTAAGACCCAGCAAATCCAAATATCTTTTTCTAAAATAGCGGCTGGAAGATTTAATTGAGAATTAGCGCCGCTTAGAATTAAGCGCTGTGTTTCTTTTGGTAATTTCAGGAAGTTGTCTGGCATTCGGAAACTCTTTGATAACGGTAAAACATATCCGCCATCCAGGCTGGCATTTGATGTGTATATTCTAATAATTCCGAAAATTCTTCTGAGCTTAGCAATTTTTTAAGCTTTTCTATAATCGGCATAGTTACATTATTTTTACCTAAATACCAGAGTGCAGAAATGACTAATCCAACCGTTGTTCCAGGGTTGATTAATTTTCTTGGATTAACATGCTTTAAAATAATTTCTCGATTTCCGCTTTTGATACGGCGCGTATTGCCGGTGGTATAAAAGATAGGCTTTAAAGGCGCCTGAGTGCTCAATTGCAAAATGCGGGCGGCTTCAGCGCCATGAACGGCAATCCTCTCGCCAGAAGCTTGAGCCACCGCTTGAGCGATTTCTTGTGCTTCGGGCAGTACTTTACCTAAATAAGACACTTCTTGAGGGCGCACGAATACTCCACGCGCCGCGCGAGAAATTTTGCCCGCTTTTACCAGGCGTGAAAGTATCTGCCGGACATTAGCGCTAGAGGCGAATTTCCTTAGGGATGCGGTTGTAAATGGCTTCCCTTGGGGAATTTGCTGGAGGTAGTTTTGGATGGTTTGGGCTGTATTCATAGCAAATACTAAATAACTAACTTGATTGTCACAAATTATATCATAAATTGTGACAAAATCAAATAATCAAAGGATGTAGCAAGTAGGTGATATGATGTTAATTTATTGATTAATAATGAATATTTTTTACTTTCTTTGGGTGTTTTTAATTATAATCCAAGGGCTGCAGCAGGTTAAGAATCTGTTACAGTAACTATGTTAAAAAGATAAAAATTGTAGCAACGGCTTTATTGACCGTTACTACAATTTTAGCACTATCTAACAAAATGCAGCGCTAATGCAAAGCCTAAGCTTAAACCAAAAATAGCATAGCCCATCTTGGCAAGCTCATTCCTGACCATCGCCCAAAACAATTTTTTATCTTTACGTTCTTGCAGCAATACTTCAAGCTTCACTTCGCTGGCCACCAGTCGCAAATTGAGCTCGTGTATTGTGGCTCTGAGTGTATTAACGTCTTTAACAGTGTAATTATCTAACTGAGTCATAGTAATCTCTCCACTTATTTTTGCCTTATTGCTATTACATCAACTAATTCTCTAACTCGTTTAACAACATCACTTAATAGCCATAAATAGTGATAAATAATAATTTTGGGATAATCAGAGAAGTCATCGCATAAGGCTAAATAGGCCAATGATTCAAGCTTGGAGAGATTTTCATTTAATCCATCAGTTAGTCATGGTAATCGCACTGAAAATCAGCATAAATCAGCTTCTTTTTTAATACCCCTCACGTTCGAATCAGCCGTTAATACTTTCAATAGATATTGATTGTTCCACCCCGCTGTTTTTCGTTTGCAACTAATTCCTCTTTTGTGCGTATTTTCTTGTTTCAGTAAATTCAATGCTATCCGCCGCACAATCGCCAAGTTTTCAGCCGCATGGCCTATTCGTACGCGATTTAAGTCTTCTTGAAAGGACACGTCCAATGACCAATGTAAATTAATTTCAACGTGCCAATGCTGTTTAACAGCACGCATAAAATCTTCAATCCGTTCATACGCTAAACTGGTTAGAAAATAACGGGGTGAATACTCAACAACAGGCAGAAACTAAAGTATAGCGCCGTGTTTCTACACGGCCATGGTCGTGGGTTTTCTCAATCTTTCTACGATGCAATATTTTTTTAAATTGGCGTTCTTCAGCCGCTGTAAAGATAGAAACTACGTCTTGATAAAGCGTGGGTTGGTTTTCTTTTAAAGACAAAACATAATCGCCTTCTTGTGCAATAATTTGTTTGGCAATCGCTTGTTGGCAGCCCATTGCATCAAGGGTGACGATACTATTTTTAATATCGATAAGATTAAGCAAGCGCGGAATGGCTTCAATTTCATTGGACTTTTCTTCTGTCCTTACTTGGCCTAGCACCACGCGATTTTGGGTTGCCCACGCACTGACTAAATGCAAAGCAGGCTGTTTTTTTCGCCTGTTTGCTGAACCGCGCAGTGTCTTACCATCAATGGCGATAATTTCATTATTCACATCGACCTTGAGTGATTGCATCCAGTTTAAAAAACAGTCTTCAAACACTTTAGGATCAAGCAATGAAAATACGCGACCAAAAGTATCGTGTGAAGGAATACCGTTCGGTAATTGCAAAAATGTTTTTAACCACACGTGCTTAGCTTCAGCAAATTCACAAATATCTATCCAATTATCGGCACCACAAAGAGTACCTAAAATGATAATGACTAAGATGTCCATTAGCACGTGACGATGATTATGGTTTTCTAGTCGAGGGTCTTCCAGTGCTTGAAAATGCTGAAGAAAAGTATCTGCTAACATTGTCGCTCCCTGCGGTGATAAAACAACAGGTTATACGATTTACGTTGGCTTAAGCAATTAATGGCAGATGCTGGATGGGCTTTTTAGAGGATGGTTTTTTGACTAACTTTCAGTGCGATTGCCATGGGCGTACCTATAATAATCATTATTAATCCCACTTTTTGATAAAGAAAGAATATCAGCAACCTGAATTTTAGGATGAACAGATGCTTGCCAATCTGAGCATACCTTTTGAAGTTTGGTGTTAATAATTGCTTCAGTATAATTTAATATTCGCTTAGGGTACATTATATATACTATGTTGATATGCAATAATTTCTTAATGTTACCAGAGAGAAGATAGTAGTTCCCATCTTTCGCGGATATTTGAATGATTTCCATGATTTTCATCTTTTATAAAATTATGGATTAATTCATGATATTTATCTTTCCCTAAGTATCGCGCGATTAATAATTCAATAACTTGTAAAGTATGCTTTAATGTGTTTCTCAACGAGTAGTTAAACCTTGATGCTGATTCTTGATCTTCTATCGTCATTAAAAATAATTCAACATCTTGATAATTGGCCCTGACGCGTAATCTGAATAAGCAATCAAAAATAGTCGTTGGTGGCATCTTGTCGAGGATTCCTCTTCTGCCTTGTAAAGTAAGCTTTTTCTTTTTGTTTTTATATAACCACTCTTGGCGTTTGTCTTCTAGCATTTTTTTGCGAGTTGTTTTTAAAAAAAGTGCGTATGAATCCCAAAAATTAGATTTAGGAGATAATGCTGAAACAAGTGAAATTTTTACATTTTTTGGTAGGTTATTAAACATAATATTTTTGTCATCATTAGGATCGCCGCTGCATGTCATACACCAGGGAATTGGAAATAGTTCTGGGCGTTTCTCTATTTCTCTACTAATTTCTCGTAAATTACTTGCGTGCTGATGGTTTCCTTGAAAAGATTGATTCATTGCTACAAACAAAGCACGTATGGCTAAGTAAACTGCATAATAGAGCTGTACTGACGCCCAGTGGTTTGAGTATCCTACAAATTCTGGATGATTACTGGTGAAGTTTAATTGAATCTCTGTAAACCATGCATTTCTCAAGAGAGTTTTAATTTTATTATAATCAACTTGTTTTGGTCGTATTGACTTAAAAGTATTTGATTCTGCCACTGATCTTAGGTGTTTTGTTTCCTTAAAATACGTAGAGTCTAAAGCAGTACTGATAGATTCCAGGTAGTTTAAGTAAACTTTGAATTTTAGTTGGCTTAATAATTCTTCTTCAGTATATGGCTTAAATATACAATCCATTTTTATAAAACCTTATAAATAGATGGAGACTTAACAAAATTTAAAAGGTAGCACCACAGTAGCACCAACCAAAATCCATTTTTTCAATATCGAGCTAACCTATTGATTTCATTGGTGCCGACACTCTGACTCGAACAGAGGACCTACTGATTACAAATCAGTTGCTCTACCAACTGAGCTATGCCGGCACGGGGGTGGGTACAGGTCAAAACGAGCCGGTATTTTAGACGGCTTTAAGGGGCGATGCAACCGGATTTCGTTCTGCCGCTAAACATTTCTTTAACAAAACAAGCGCTATAAACGCTACAAAGCCAAGGCTTATCAACGTCCAGCTTAGCGGCAAAGTAGAGGTAACACGCCATGCCAGCACGATTTGCGAAACCACAAAGGCGAAAACAAATTCTAAACTGCCAAATAAAGCAGATGCCGTACCCGCCATGGCCGGAAAAGGTTCAATCGCGCCGCCAGCGCCACCGCCCATCATCATGGCGCCGCCAATGCCCATGATCATCATTGGCCCCATAAAAGCAGCAATGCTTAAACCAAAGTGTTGATACCAATACAGCATGACTAAACCACTCAACGCCATCAACGCCGCGCCGAATAATACGGTTTTATATGTGCCAAAATGTTTGGCGCAGTGACCGCTGATTAAACTGCCGATGAAAAATACAATCCCAATAGCGCCAAAATAAAAACCAAAATGTTGTTCCGGTACTTTTAATAAATCAATAATAATGTATGCCGAAGAGGAAAAAAATGTGAGAAAACCGGCAAAGCCTGCGGCGGCGCAGAAGGTATAAATTAGAAAAGGGGGTGATTTTAAAATATTCCAGTAATCCAGCATTAATTTTTTTTGCAGCGGACGGCGGTTTTCAGGTTTTAACGTTTCGTTAATATTAAAAAACGCCGATATTAATACGATAATGCCTACTAATGCTAAAAGCGCGAATGATGCGCGCCAGCTAATCCAATATTCTAAATAGCCGCCTGCCAGTGGCGCTAACAAAGGGGATAACGCAATAGTCGAATTTAAAAAGCTGTAAACTTTTGCGCAGTCGTCGCCGGAGAATGAATCGCGCACGATCGCGAAAGCTGAAACCATCATGCCGCAGGCGCCAAATGCCTGAATAACCCGCGCAACAATGAGAAAAGTAATATTAGATGCAGTCATGCACAATAAAGAGCCTGCTATGAAAATACCCATGCTGATCAGCACTACTTTCCGGCGGCCGATCTGGTCGCTAATGGGGCCTACCAGTAATTGTCCAATACCGGTCATTAATAAAAATAAACTGATGGTTAATTGCATCACGGTTTGATCGGCGCCAAATACTTGTTGAATAACCGGAATGCTGGGCGCATAAATATCCATGGCTAACGCAAAACCAAAAATTTGCGGCGCGAGAATAATGATTAGAACAAGCAGGGAACGTGATGCAAGTGTTTTCATAAAGCTAATAATTCTCCCATTAATTTTTCCAGAATACGCAGCGGTGAACGCTGAGGATCCTGCATGGCGGCAGCGGGTAAATAAAATGTTTGTTCTAATACATGCTGGCCAGACATGGCTGCATGAGAAACCTGATCCGTTTGTACAATCCAACTGCTGCGCGGCGCAAAGCGTATTTCGCATTGTTCCGCCTGTTGTTGATAAACTTCATCTGCTTTCATGCGATCATGAATCTGCAGCATAATGTGATCGTAATACGTGCGGCGTGATTTAGTGATTTTGAGTAAGTGTAATAATTTTGCGCTGCCCGCTAAGGGTTTACGAATGCTGGGTAAAAAGCGTTGCGCAACGGTTTCAAACGATTCACCGACCCGCCAGACGCGATCTTCTCCGCGCGGATTAACATTGCTGAATACGCGCAAAATACGTTTGCCTTGATTGGGAGTGGCCGGAAACGCGTCTACATGCAGGCGTTTATCATCTTTACGATAAGAGGTTTTGCGATAACTGATTTCAACCGGCCTGAAACTCGTGCGCGCCTGCACAATAGCCGTTTGATAAAGTGGAAATAAGTGATCAATTAATTGGCGCGCCTGTATTGCAAAGCGTTTCATCATAGTTTGCAGTTGTTCTTTGTCATTGCGTGATCCTTGCACACCGCGCAGTGTATGGCCGCGGAGATCATAACTAATATTTTTAGCTTTGGAGTCGACATACTGTGGGGATAAAAACCGCTCTTCCATAGGCGCCAGCTTAAAAGCTAATTGCGGCAGTAAAATAATTTTGCCGGTTTCAAGAGCGGTAATGGCTTGTTGCTGCTGGTCTGATGAGAAAGTGGCCGCCCAATTCGTGGTGTTAAAAGATTCAATTATTTGCATGATTTTCAGCTAAATAGTCGTTTGATTCTTGTTAGTTTACACGCAACTATCCGATTAAAAAACCCTTCAGGAAGTTATTCGAGATACCTTCCTTATTTTAACAGTCGATCCAGCCTCCGATAACTTAATGCTTCGCTTAAGTCGCTCGTCATAATATCGGCATGATCGGCTAAATCTGCAATCGTACGCGCAACGCGCAGGATGCTGTGATAAGCGCGGGCTGAGAGATTTAATTGTTCGATGGCTTTTTCCAGCAAGTGTTTATCGGCTTGCTTAAGAGCACAGAATTGCTCAATCACTTTGCCACGTAACTGACTATTAATTTTGCCACTGCGGGTTAACTGCTTTTGTCGTGCCACGGTTACACGCTCGCGCACAACCGCGCTGCTTTCGCTGGATTGTTCCTGTGTTAAAAGACGTTCGGGTAGATGCGGTACTTCCAGATGCAAATCAATCCGATCCAGCAAAGGCGCAGACAATCTGGCACGGTAGCGCTGGATCTGCAGCGCTGAACATTTACATTCCCGTTTAGGATTACCCAATTGGCCGCAAGGACAAGGGTTCATCGCGGCAATTAATTGGAATTGCGCTGGAAATTCAGCATTACGGGCGGCGCGTGAAATCGTGATAGTGCCGGCTTCCAGCGGTTCGCGCAATGCTTCCAGCGT
>JBEPVU010000088.1:0-7793 GCA_041690855.1 Gammaproteobacteria bacterium
AGCGGAAATAATGCCCTTCTAACCCTGTGAGGCTTAGAGTTGGCACAATAATACAGTATTATTGTTTTTTTGTGCCATTTCCAATATAATTTGATTTGGCACAATATACAAATAAATTGATTTATTGTTCTAAAGTGGGATTTACTGGAAATGGCACAATAACACAGCAAGAAGAGCAAATAATGATGAGCTTGGTAGCAAGAGATAAAGAAATTGAAAAGCTAGAGCAGCTTTATAGCTCTCATAAACCTGAGTTTTTAGCGTTGTATGGTAGAAGAAGAATCGGAAAAACTTTCTTAATTCGGCAGTTTTTTAAGAATAAAGAAGAAGCGCTGTTTTTTAATATAACAGGGTCAAAAGATGGCTCTATGGAAGAACAAATTACTCATTTTACTGATCAGGTAGGGGAAATTTTTTATGGTGGTGTTAGCTTAAAGCGAGGAAAAAATTGGGATGAAACATTTAAGTTACTCACACAAGCTCTAAAGCAAGCGCCTAAAGACAAAAAGATTATACTTTTCTTTGACGAGTTGCCTTGGATGGCTACTCCGAATTCAAGATTGCTACAAAACCTTGATTATTATTGGAACCAGTACTGGTCTAACGACGAGAGAATTAAATTAATTGTCTGTGGTTCTTCCGCTTCCTGGATTATTCACAAAATTATAAAAAATAAAGGTGGGCTATATAATCGCATTACAGAAAAAATTCACCTTGAACCTTATAATTTGCGTGAAACTAAGCAATTTCTTTTAAATCAAGGAATTAAATTAAATAATAATCAGATATTACTAATATATATGGTCACAGGAGGTATTCCTTATTATTTATCAAAAGTTAAAAAAGGAAAGTCGGCGCTTCAAGTGATTGAAGACCTGGTATTTTCTAAGAAAGCTTTTTTAGTGGATGAATTTGATGATTTATTTACATCATTATTTGAAGAGGGTGACGTATATACTCAAATTGTTAAAATCATTGCTAAAAATCCTTATGGTATTTTAAAGCGGAAGTTATTAGAAACCCTTGGGAAATTTGCTTTAGGCAGTAGCGGGATTAGAAAATTGAGAGAGCTTGAAGAAACAGGATTTATTATGAGTTTTAAGCCTCTTTATCATAAAAAGAAAGGTGTTTATTATCGGCTGATTGATGAATATATTTTATTTTATCTCAAATGGATCGAGCCTATTCGAGAAAATCTGGAAAAGCAATCGCTTGATGTCAGTAAATGGCAGGTTATGCAACATACACCCGAATGGTATAGCTGGTTAGGATATGCTTTTGAATCTGTTTGTTATAAGCATATTTCAGCAATCAGGCAAGCGTTATTAATAAATCCAAGTGCATTTGCAAGTTCCTGGCGTTATTTTCCCCGTAAAGGAGAAAAAGAGCGTGGCGCCCAAATTGATTTACTATTTGATCGAAAGGATGACGCGATTACTCTATGTGAAATTAAATACACAGAAGAACCTTTTGTTTTAACTAAAGATTACGTTGAAATTTTAAATCGTAAAATGATTGTTTTTAAAGAAAAGACTCGAACAAAAAAGCAATTGTTTTTGGCTCTTATATCTGTAAACGGCGTCAAGAATAATTATTATGCAGATGATATGATCAATAGCATAGTAACGTTAGACGATTTTTTTAAATAGAAAACGTTAAAATTTTCCAATATTGAGATAAATAAATGCTACTGCAACGCAACGTACTATCACTGTTTATCGCTCAGATATTTGGCGCTACCGCCACTAATATGATGGTGTTAATCGGCGGTATTTTAGGTATGCAGATGGCGACCAATAAGCATTGGAGTACCGCGCCGATGGCGCTGTTAGTGATTGGCGCTGCGGTGTTTGCCCTGCCCTCTGCCTCTATTATGCGGCGCTTTGGGCGTAAGCAGGGATTTATTAGTGCCGCGTTGTTGTCTTTGCTGGCCTGTATTATCGCCAGCGCAGGCATTGCCCTGCATTCGTTTTTATTATTCTGTCTCAGCGCTTTTTTAATTGGCGTTAATAGTATTTTTATTTTGCAATATCGCTTTGCTGTGATTGAAGGGTTAGCGCAGGATACTATCGCAAAAGCGGTGTCTATTTTGTTATTAGGGAATATGATCAGCATTATCATCAGTTCACAAGCTGCCATTCTAGCGCTGGATCTTTTCCGCATTAAATATTTAGGATTATTTGTGGTGGAAGCTTTATTGCTCTGTTTATCAATAGCCGCGTTATTTTTTTATAAGAATGTTCATCTACATGCCAATCCTGTGGACAATATCACACTGCCAAAGCAGGACATTGTTTTTTATAAGCATAATTTAGTGCCTGCCATTATTGTCGCCAGTACCTCTTATTTTGTAATGAGTTTAATCATGGTAGCCACACCGGTGGTGATGCATGGCGTGCATCATATGCCGGTTAAATCTACCAGTTTGGTGATTCAATGGCATTTGCTGGCCATGTATATGCCTTCTTTAATAGTGGGCAGTTTGATTAATCGCTGGGGTTGCCAGCCGGTCATTACGTTCGGTAGCTGTTTACTATTATTGAGTTTACTCGTTAATTTAATGGGCTTTAGTTACTGGCATTGTACGATAGCATTAATTTTATTAGGTGCTGGCTGGAATTTAACCTTTATCGGCGGCACGACCGTATTAACGCAATCGTATGATCCGGCACATCGATTTAAATACCAGGCCATTAATGATTTATTTGTGTTCAGTTGTGCGGCATTGGCATCTTTATCTTCCGGTTCACTGGTTTACTGGTTGGGGTGGAATAAAATTAATTTAATCGGCTTGCTGATTGTTATGCCGATCATGACATTAGCGCTGGTTAAATTGTATTTAAATAAATGTTAGTAGCTTATGGCCGCTGCGGTTGCAGGCCAAACCCAACATGAGGCGTTACAGTTGCGGGGGTTGGTTTTTCAGAATACGTCAGATAACGCGATAATAAATCGTAAACATTCCATACTTTCGTTTGATATTGCTGGTTCAGCAAGGGATTATACGAATGATAACCGCCGATGCCGCGCCATAAATCCGTAGAATCGGCAATATTCTGGCTTAAAATCCACGCACCCACCATCACATTCGCGCAAGGATCATATTGAATCTGTTCCTGGCTATAGCCATACTGTTTAATTTTAGCCAGCCAGAGGGTATTGATCTGCATAGGGCCGTAATCATACGTACCATTTTTATTAGGCGAGGCCATGCCTACCTGACCGCCTTCCACCGCTAAAATGGATAAAATCAATTTAGCTGGCACATGATAGGTGATGGCCGCCTGATTGATACATTCGATAGGCACACCATGAATAACTAAAGCGCTAAGCATTTATTCCTTACCTGAAAGCGTAATGATTGAAATTGTTGAACTATTTTGCGTTAAAATAGATCGCAAAGGCTAAAATAACAATAGTATATTGACAAATCCAGCCAGCAGGGGCATCATTTGCGGCTAATTTTTTACCTTATTTGATGTGGAGAAGTTTACCTTGGCCAAT
The DNA here is from genome assembly GCA_041690855.1 of Gammaproteobacteria bacterium. Classification (GTDB taxonomy): domain Bacteria; phylum Pseudomonadota; class Gammaproteobacteria; order CAIUAS01; family CAIUAS01; genus CAIUAS01. The sequence continues at coordinate 3,505 of JBEPVU010000088.1, forward strand.
ACAGCACAAGCAAAAAAACGTGTCCGGCAGGCAGAAAAGCATCGCCAGCGCAATGCCAGTTCACGTTCGATGGTACGTACTTACATAAAAAAAGTCACCACTGCGATAGAAACAGGCAATCAAAAAGAAGCTGAAACCGCTTATGCAACGGCAGTACCTATTATTGATAGAATGGCCACGAAGGGCATTATTCATAAAAATACGGCTGCTCGTCATAAGAGCCGTCTGTGCATTCGCATCCGCAAACTGGCTGCCTAAGCGTTAAGCTTTGGGCAGCGTTACCCCCGTCTGCCCTTGATACTTCCCTTTTCTATCTTTATAAGAAACCGCACAGGCTTCATCGGATTCCAGGAACAGCATCTGTGCGACCCCTTCATTGGCATAAATTTTGGCTGGCAAAGGGGTGGTATTGGAAAACTCCAGTGTCACATGCCCTTCCCATTCCGGCTCCAGTGGCGTTACATTGACGATAATACCGCAACGCGCATACGTAGATTTTCCTAAACAAATAGTCAGGACTTTGCGGGGAATGCGGAAATATTCCACACTGCGCGCCAGTGCAAACGAATTAGGCGGAATAATACAGACATCGCTTTTAATGGAAACAAAGCTTTTTTCACTGAAATTTTTGGGGTCGACAATTGCGGAGTTAATATTAGTAAAAATATAAAACTCATCCGCGCAGCGGATATCATAACCATAACTGGAAACCCCATAAGAAATAGCGCCATTTTCTTTTACCTGGTGTGGCACAAAAGGTTCTATCATCCCCTCCTGCTCGGCCATTTTACGGATCCAATTATCTGATTTGATGGACATAGGTTTTTCCTTATTAATGAATTGCTGCGCAAATATAACGTATCTCCTATCAGCTTAGCAATTTCCGCGCTGCTTTTAGTCATTACAAATGAGAATCTGGAAGCTTGTGCCGGTTAGCCAGTGTTTAACCCTTTTTGTAAACACGCTATAAATACATCCGTGTACGCTCAAGTGCTGCTCCTGCAGCACATGGTTTACAAAAAGGGTTAAACACTGGCTAACTCAAACATTGGCAATAAAACTGTCCATTAATCTGCGATGAGTATATTAATCGCTTTTAATAACAATATTCGGAAACTTAGCAGAATAATCTTTTGCTCTTAATGCCAGTCTGGCGGCGGTCTTGCGGGCGATATCGCGATAAATCAGCGCGATAGGGCTTTCAGGATCAGCAGCAACGGTGGGGTTGCCGCCATCCGCTTGTTCGCGGATGCGTTTATCCAGCGGCAGTTTGCCTAATAAATCGATTTGATATTGCGCCGCCAGCCGTTCCCCTCCTCCGCTGCCAAAAATGGCTTCGCTATGGCCGCACTGGCTGCACGTATGCAGGCTCATATTTTCGACCACCCCTAAAATGGGTATGTTCACTTTTTGAAACATGGCAATGCCTTTGCGGACATCGAGCAAAGCGATATCTTGCGGCGTAGTCACCATCACGGCTCCGCTTACGGGGATTTTCTGGGCGAGGGTCAATTGAATATCGCCGGTGCCAGGCGGCAGATCGATAATCAGGTAATCCAGTTCATGCCATTGTGTATCGTGCAATAACTGCTGCAAAGCGCCTGTCACCATAGGCCCGCGCCAGACCATGGGGGTATCGGCATCAATCAAATAGCCAATAGACATGGTTTGCAGGCCGTGCGCCATGACGGGTTCCAGACTATTACTGCTTTTGCTCACGGGCGTTTGCCGGCTCCCCAGCATTTGTGGCTGGTTGGGGCCATAAATATCGGCATCTAGAATCCCCACCTGCGCACCTTCGGCAGCCAGCGCCAACGCTAGGTTAACGGCAGTGGTCGACTTCCCTACTCCGCCTTTGCCGGAAGCGACCGCGATAATGTTTTTAACGCCAGGTAAGGTTTTAAGGCCGGGCTGGATAGTGTGAGGTTCGATTTTCCAGGTGATGTTGATTTTGACCTCAGCGCCAGGAAAGGCGGCCTTTAATTTAGCCGTTAAATCAGCGGCTAACGGAGCCTGATAGCCACGGGCGGGATAGCCTAGAGTGATATCGATGACGATGGTGTTGCCGCTGATGGCAAGGTTTTTAAGGGTATTGGCGGTGATGAGGTCTTGGTTTAGGTGGGGGTCGATAAAGGTTTTTAAATAAGCGGTTATGTCTGTTTGGGATATCATGGAGAGGCCTGTTATAGAGATTAATCCACTTATATTAACATGGCTTTGTCTATAAGCGTTTATCCCTATTTGAAGTTTAGCCATAGGCTATAAGATCAAAATAGTTTTAGTAAGGTGAGTCTCTTAAGGAAATCTTAAGGTTTTATTAATTGAATTTGCTATACTTTGTGCAAACCATTAAGTAAAAATTTAATAAACTTAGGAGTTTATATGACTAAGCCTGAACAGGAATCTATCAAAAATAGCCAAGAAAAATTTCTTGAAAATAAATTATTAGAAATTAGAAAGATAAGCGGTAATTTTTTTGACTCATACCGGCATTTGCTAAATGTGTCTGAGAAAATAAAACAACATTTAAAAACCGCAGAGGAACAAGATTTATTTGAATTATGGCGAGATAGGCTAAAGCAAATTATCGCAATGTCGGAAAGAATTCAAGCAGAGCAACAGAAAATACAAGAAAAGAAAGATATTCTGGCTGAAATAAAAATTGTTGAGCGGGAGCTTAGAAACGGGGGTGCTGATTGTCTCTTGTTATTCAATATGGCCTCTGAGCAATTGAAAACATTAACAGCGAAGAGTGGTGGAACCTTAGAAAATCTTAATAGCCAACCGTTAGCAACTGTACTTGCACTAACTCTGGAAGATAATAAATTTGACCAGTTATTGTTTCAAGCATTGACAATTAAATCAGCACAATGGCCGTCAAAATATGATTTATTCATGAAGGAAATTGAAGGATATTACAGCCAAAATGATGAAAATTACATTAATTCAAAAAAAGAAATAAATAAAATAAATCAGAAGATTAATAATATAATTATACCAGAGTGCGAAGTAGCGCTGAAAATTCAAAATTTTAAAGTAAAAGATTTTTTTAAGCATTTTTTTCCTTCGGAATATGTGAGCGATAATTTAAATTCAAAAGAAAAAATAAGTATATTAAGTAAACCGATGAGCGTAAAAGATTTGATGATAATTAAATCTATCATAAGGCACAATTCGGGTGAAAATAATGAAAATAAGATTGGAAGCGGGACGATCTATAGAGAGTTAGCGAATAATGAGATTTCAGCCAAATTTTCAACTCAGTTGCTTGGAATTGTACCAGAGTTGGAAGATGTAAAAAACTTGAGCTTTAAGGATATTATAGAAATTAATGAGGCATTTAATGACCTGACAAAGCAAAATGCTTTACAAAAAATAACTGATGCTTTTCCAGGTGGTTCAAGTAAAAAGATAGATACTTTTGAAAAATTAATTAAAAGTAAAACAGGAATTATAATCTCTGAGGAATCACTGAAAAATCTGAAAGAATTGAAGCAAGAGCCAGTTAAACCCTTTAAAAGAAATCGTAGTTATTCAGAGTCTGATAAGCCAAATAAATTGATTGCCAATGGACAACCGGATCTGCTATTGGATTTTATAGCGTATAAAACGTTTGAAAGAATCTGGAATAGTCTTGAAAAAGATATTAACACTTTTATGCCAAAACATGCGCGTGACCCTTACGCGATACAAGCATTTGCAGAATTAATCCAGCAATTAGGATTGCGCAATGATGTAAAGAGTTTGGAGGAAAATTTAAGCGCTATTGAGGGTAATAAAAAAATTGATCCTATTACAAAGCAGGATTTGAAAAACATAGCCCAAAAAATAAGCAATCTAAAAAATAATGAAACTTTGCCGCTTAAAAATTGTTTCATTGGGCAAGCCGCTGAGGAAGAAAATTTTTCCAGAAATGAAATGTTAGATCAGCGAGAGACACTAGCAGCACTCGCAAAAATTAATAATCCATTAATTTTTGCTAAGCTTTGTGGCCTAAAGGCAAAAACTCATACAAACGAAGTTGAAGCATTAATAGTGGAAATAAACGCAAAAATAGCTGACCCTAATGCCATGGTAGGTTTGCTGGCAAAAATAAAAGCAGTTTTTCCTGATATTCAAGACGAAGCTTTGCAGAGCATCCAGGAAGAGATGCAACGACAATCCATAATAAAAGACATGCTTAAAAAAACTGCCAATATGCCTATACAAAATACAGCTAATGCAATAGCTGACATTTTTTCTCGGAATTCTGAGATTAAATTAACACCGGCTCAGGCAGATTTGATTTT
>JBEPVU010000089.1:0-7761 GCA_041690855.1 Gammaproteobacteria bacterium
GTTTATCTTTGGCATTATTATTTTGGTTCTCTGTTCAGGATTTTATTTTGCATTAGATAGCGATACGACAGAATATAAATCAAAAGATAAAATTGATAAAGTCAATTTAGCCACGCCATTAACGCATGTCGATGCCCAATCGGTTTGGGTTGAACGCGCACAAAATCAATTGGTGCAAGAGAACAAAACACAAGATGCTTTAAAACAGCAATTACAGTTATTGCAACAAGGTAAAGACAATCAAGATAAAACGGTACAGCAGCAAAATCAACACATTCAGGCATTGCAAACGCAACTTTCTGTTTTGCAACAAAAAATATCGCAACCAAAACCAGCGCAATATACTGGCAGCCAATTTCCACCGGCGCCTGGTAGCGACACCGCTAATCAAAATCAAAGTGATGGTTATATCAGCGATGTCACGCTTCATTTAACGCCACGTCCAACCGCCTCCGATTTAATGCCGGCCAAAAATCCTGAGACCTTTGTGCCGGCAGGCACTTTTGTACGGGCTATTACGTTAGAAGGTGCGGATGCTTCAGCAGGGGTAACCAGTCAAGGCGATCCTACACCTATGCTCTTTCGCCTATTAGACGAAGGTACATTGCCTAACCATAAAAAAAGCCATTTAAAAAATTGCATGGCTACCGCTGCGGCGATGGGTGATATTTCTTCTGAACGCGGTCAAATCCGATTAGAGCGTTTAAGTTGTACCAAGGACAACGGCCAAATCGTGGAAATGCCTGTTGAAGCCACCCTTGCAGGCCCAGATGGTAAAAATGGTGTAAGAGGAAATGCACTTTGGCGTGAAGGCGCTTTGTTAGAGAGAGCTTTTGTGGCAGGTACATTATCCGGTGTTTCCAGCGGCATTGCTCAAAGTTATACCACCACTTCTTTAACGCCTTTCGGTCAAACCCAAACCGTTAATAATGGCCGCATTATGCAATATGGTCTTGCCAATGGTGTGGGAAATGCGGCTGAAAAACTCGCCGATTACAACATTAAACGGGCTGAGCAATATCATCCGGTCATTCAATTAAGCGCAGGTACTGTCGTTGATATTGTGTTTCTCAAAGGCTTTTATCTCGATGGTAAAAAACATAGTGAGAATGAGCCGGATGTTTTAGCAACCCATAATAATAACGATACCAATGCGTTATTAGCCAGCCATTCTACGAATGGAAATAACCTATCAACAAATACTACGCCTTCAACACTACCCTTAACACCGGATCAGATTCAAAGGCTTAAACAAAAAAATACGCAGCAGGGGTATAACGAATGAGGACAGCGATGAAAACGAGCAAAGCAAAATTAATTTTAATCACTATTTTATTAATGGGGAGCGTATTATTAACAGGATGCGCCAGTTTAAATAATAAATTTGATTGCTCCCTGAAGCCTGGCGTGATGTGTAAAAGTATTGATCAAGTCAATACTCAAGTTGATCAAGGTGTTTTAGGTGGCAATAGCACAGCCTCCACTTGTAAAAAGTGTAATGCCGTTAACAGTAAGCAAATCAATACCCGTGGCAATTTCATCACACCATCCCCTAATTTAACCCTAAATCCCGGTGATCCCATTCGCTATGGCGAAACCGTGATGCGCGTGTGGATGGCACCTTTTGAAGATAAAGACGGTAATTATTATCAACCCACCGTTTTATACACGGTCATTAAGCCAGGACATTGGATGGGTCAACCTGTTAAAGCGATTACCGATGAGGGTGATAACATATGATGCCATTTCAGGAACAGTTTAAAATTTTGAGTGAAAAAATCGCGCAGTGGCTTGGTGAAAAAATGCAATGGGGCGTTAATCAGCAAACACTCGATAGTGAAAGGGTCAGTGAATTATTTGAACGCTATCCATTATTAAGTAATTTACCGTATGAAGCGTATGATAATGAAAATCAGATTTTTATTAATAAAAATAGCATGGGTTTTATGCTGGAGGCTTCACCGTTAACCGGCGCGAGTGAAGAAACTGAGACTATATTAACGAGTTTATTGACTGATGTAATACCTAAAGAGGCCGATATCCAATTTTTATTGTGGGCTTCCGATAAAATTGGCCCTATTTTAGATCAATTTGAAAGCGCTCGTTCTGGTCAAGGAGAAACATTTGAATGGTTAGCCAAACAGCGCGTTGAATTTTTAAAGCAGGGCGCGTTTAAATCGCTTTCTACCAGCGGTAGTTTTATATTGCGCGATTTTAAATTATATATTGTGGTTTCACTGCCTAAGAGAAATTGTGAAACACAAACACAAGAACTTATCGAAGTTCGCGAAGACATTCAAAGCTCTTTAAAATCCGTCCAAATTATTACGCGTGATATTCCCATTGAAAATTTTATTAGCTTGTTATGGGATTTAATTAACCCTTCCAAAAATTGTTATAGCGCACAGCAATCATGGAACCCCTATGATGCTTTAAACCTACAAATGACCGATCCTGAATATCGCACACAGATTTATAACAATAAATTACGCTTTGAAAATGAAACCGACCAATTTGATGTGCGTTGTTACACCGTGCGGGATTTTCCACGCAATAGCTGGACACAATGGCGCATGACCGATGCGATTGGCCAACTCTTCAATAGCGCGTTACAAATTCCATGTTCTTTTTTAATTAGCCTCACTATCCGGCCTATGGATTATGAAAAATCCACTGCGCAAGCGCAAATGAAATACATGGATAAAGATTCTACGGCCAAAAGTCCGCTTGCGAAATTTAAACCCAATGCCGGTAAAGAATATCGCGATTGGGAACATGTCCGTAAAAGACTCTCCGAAGGGGATCGTGTCGTCAAAATCTTTTATCAAGTGATCACGTATGCGCCGCTTGAAGAGGGCAATCGTGTTGAGCGGAAAGTACGCGACTTGTATCAAGCCAATGGCTGGAAATTACGAAAAGAAGTGTGTGTACAATTTCAATCATGGCTGGCCATGTTGCCAATGATGATGAGTGAAGGACTCTATCAAGATTTAAAATTGTTTGGCCGCCTACGTACGGTGCTGGCGTCTAATGCCGTGACATTAGCGCCCTTACAAGGCGAATGGAAAGGTATGCGCAGTCCCAGTTTAATTCTGCCAGGGCGCCGTGGACAGATAACGGTATGGGATCCGTTTGATAATCAAGAGGGTAATTACAACGTAGCGATAGCCGCGATGTCGGGCAGTGGTAAATCGGTATTTACGCAAGAATATATTGTTTCGCTAGTGGGATCCGGCGGACGCGTATGGGTTATTGATGTGGGCCGCTCCTATGAAAAAACCTGCCGGATGCTCAATGGCGAATACATTGAGTTTACCACCCAACAAGCCATCAATATTAATCCTTTTACCTTTATACAAAATTTTGATGAATCGCTAGAAATGTTAAAACCCTTAGCGGCTACCATGGCCAGACCTTCCAGCCAAGCCAGCGATGAAGAAATCGCGTGGTTAGAAAAAGGGTTAAAAGCCGCCTGGTCGGAAAAAGGCAATCAGGCCACGATGACAACGGTAGCCAGATGGTTAGACCAACAGCCGAGTGAAGTCTGCAAGAACCTGGCCCATTTGTTATATCCCTATACACAAGAGGGTATGTATGGCCGCTATTTTGAAGGCCCTTGCACGATCAATCTCGATAATCGCTTTGTTGTCTTAGAGTTAGAAGAATTAAAAGCGAAAAAAGATTTACAAAAAATCGTGCTATTAGTGTTGATGTATCAAATATCGGAGCGTATGTATTTAGGTAATCGTCTGCAGAAAAAATCCTGCATTATTGATGAAGCGTGGGATTTATTTAAAGACAGCCAAAAAGAAACGGGTGAATTTATTGAAACGGGTTATCGCCGCGCACGTCGTTATCGCGGCAATTTTGTCACAATTACACAATCCATTAATGATTATTTTAAAAACGCGATGTCGATTGCGGCTTATGAAAATTCCGCTTTCAAATTAATCCTACAACAAACGGCTGAATCGCTTTCACAGGTAAAAGAATCCAAGCGTTTGGAAATGGATGACTTTACAGAAAAATTATTTAAAAGCTTACGTAAAACAGATGAATATTCTGAATGCGTGATCAAAAACGCATCCGGTGGATTATCGGTGCATCGTATTATTTTAGATCCTTACTCCAGAATCCTCTATTCCTCCAAAGGAGAAGAATTTGAGGCCGTTAAACAATTACAGGCGCAAGGGCGTACCTTGCATGAAGCCGTAGCCATCGTTGCGAGGAAATTTAATCATGTCTAATTTATTTAAAAAAAGTAAATATCTTTTTGAGCAAGGTAAAATTATTTTATTTTCAATGACGGTAAGTGAAATAATAGCAGGCATGTTAGGCGCTGTTATTATTTTATTTATTCTACATATTATTGAGCCACAGCCAAAACGGATGGGTACGGTTAATATTACGGGCATCGTTAATCAATTTGTAAAATCACAAGCCAAACAAGATCTACCCCCTAAAGTATTACAACAGCGTGTGAATGATTTTGGCAAACAATTGCAAACAGTATTAGATGATATTGCTCGCAAACAGCAGGTTGTCCTCCTAGTACAGGAAGCGGTTATTTCAGGCAGTCAAGATTATACGGATGAGGTTAAAAATCGCTTATCTGCCGTGCAACCCGCTACGGATATTTCCAAATGAGTGTCAGAGGAAAACGCATGTTAAGCGCTTTACTTATTCAGGGTATACCCGTGGAATGCATTAATCGTGCGGCGATCACCTATTACGTGCCTGCTAAAGTGATTGTCTCAGTTTTAGAAACCGAAGGCGGAAAACTCGGACTCGCCAAGTTAAATAAAAATGGATCCGTGGATTATGGTCCGATGCAAATTAACTCAACGTGGGTAAAACGCATTGCGCCGTTTGGCTATACCGCCGAACAGCTGCAATACAATCCTTGTGTGAATGTGATGGTCGGTACCTGGATATTAAGTCGTGAAATTGCGGATGAACAAAATTATTGGCGAGGTATCGGCAATTACAATTCACATACAGTGGTATTGAATCAATCGTATCAGCAAAAAGTGTTCGTTCGTTATACTGCACTTCAGAGAAAACTGGGTGATTATCAATGAGCAACATAACCATTAAAAAAAATTTGCTTTTTTTAACGCTATTTCTCTTGACATGCAGCGCCCATGCCAAAAATTGTGGCGTTATTGGAACTACTTATCCCATTGCTGAAGCGGATTTGCGCCAAATCATTCAAGAGCGGTTATTAACCTTGCAGCAAAATGGCGAGCTTTCTAAATTACAAAATAAATTTAATCAGGATGTAGATAAAAAAATGGATCGTCCTCAAGCGGTTGTTGGGTTAAAACGGACGAATGAACCCCATACACGATTATTCGATCCTTCCATGCAATTTCCTTATGACATTAAAAATAGCGATGGTCAGATTGTGGTGCCAAAGGGAACGATGATTAATCCACTGGATACCGTTTTGCTGAATGAAACCTTAATTTTTTATAATGCTGATGATCCTGAGCAAGTGACTTGGGCTAAACAACTGGATCAACAATTAAAAGGCAAAGATAAATTGATTTTAGTGAAGGGTTCGATCATAGAACAGATAAAATTATTTAAGAAGCCCCTTTATTTTGATCAAGAAGGGCGTTTAACCAAACGGTTCAATCTAAAGCAAGTACCCGCCCTCATTTCGCAACAAGGCAATCGCCTCAAAATTGAAGAGGTGCAGCCATGAAATATGTATTTAGGCTATTACTCTTACTGTTATTTTATTTTTCAATCCCTTCATCTTATGCAGAAACGTTAACAACACCTGGTGCAACCTGTCATGGCCACATGATTAATCCCCTCAGTGATATGGATTGGAACGGTATTTATCCGATTACCATTGGCAGCAGTGATGTGGTGAGGGGTGATTTACCGGATACCGATAATCCTGGTAATCCCATTTGTATTTGTGAATGGGATCCGTGGCCTGAAGTAGGTTTAGCAATGGGCTATTGGGAACCCATGGCGCTAGTGGATGTGACACGCACCCCCTATTGCTTAGTTAATTTAGGCGGAAGGCAATTAAAGGATGATACGCAAAGCGAAGGGGATGTAGACACCACTAGCCCTGATCAAAATAGCAGTTTTTATTATGTACATTATTTTAATTATCCCATTATGCAATGGATTGGTAGCTGGCTCTTAGGTGGCAGCTGTCAAACCGATGGCGAATTTTTAGCGCCTTCTTATTTCAGCGAAATTGATCCCACCTGGAAAGATGAAAAACTAGCTGAAATTGCTTTTCCTGAAACCCTGTTTTTTAGCAACCCTGTGGTGGCTTTAGGCGCACAAGCCGCTTGCGACGCGGATAGTCTCGCGGCTAATACGGGCTTACCGAATGATATTTCCTTTTGGTGTGCAGGCAGTCAAGGTTTTATGTATCCCATGACAGGTGAAGTAGCGGAACATGAAGGCATGGTGCAGGCCACCACCTTAATCAGTGAACGAGTCATTTCTAAATTACACCAAATAGGATTGATACAGGATACCGATGCCGGTGATTTATGTCATGCGCATTGGGATTACAACTTAAAAAAATCTCGTTATCGCTATCAAATGATTTATCCCAATAAAGCCGATGCAAAACCGTTTGGCCGCACAACCGCGATGTGGGGAGCGGGTAAAGAAAATCCCATTGAAGGCGATGATGCTGGTTACTTAATTTATCGTAAACGCAATTGTTGCAATTATTAAGGGAGTACCCATGTTTAAATTGAAAAGATTGATAATAGCATTGGCTGTTTTAGTCTCTTCTTTTATCGCTCATGCTGAGACACACACTACAACGGACTATAGTCAGTTTATTGCCGAACAAAAAGCAAAAGAACAATCGGTTATTGCACCTTATAAAAATGAAGTATCACGGCTGGCTATCCAGGCTGAAAAAAATGCGCAAGCGCCTGATATTCAGGCTTATATTCAGCAATTAAAAAATCATTCCGTTAATACTGACAACGCGTCAGCAGGAAATAGGCCAGACACTTCAGGGCAAATTTTAATTTTTGTATCGTCTAGTATGCCGCAAACAAGTTTAGTGCAATGGATGCAGCAAGCACAGCGAATAAAAGCCGCTTTAATTATTCGTGGTTTTGTCAATAATTCCGTACCCGATACTAAAAATTGGGTCAGACAATTAATGGAGCAGAATAATAAAAAAGGGGGTGTGCAAATTAATCCTGTGGCGTTTGAACGTTTTGCTATTCAGCAAGTGCCTGCCGTAGTGGCAACGACTCGCACACTGCAATGTCCTCCTGGCATGAGTTGTATGACCCCGCCTTTTGATGTGGTGTATGGCAATGTGAGTTTAACGCAAGCGCTCAAAATATTGAGTGAGCAGGGTGATAGCGCGAAGACCATTGCGAAAGAAAATTTAGCGCTCATTCGAGATAAAGCATGAAAAAATTTAACGTTATTATTTTACAATTCATGATGGCTGTTATGGCCTGCAATTTTATAACCACTGCAGCGGCAGAAGCTAATCCTGATTATTATGAGCAGCATGAAAAAGGCTGGCATTGGTATGCTGACCCCTTACCTGAAAAATCAGCTAAGAATAACGCTCAAGATCCCGTTGCTCAGATGACTGCCGTAAAACAAGCATTGCAGCAAGCACTCGATCAAGCTGTTTTAAATCCAACCACACAAAACGTAAAAAATTATATTGTACTGCAAAATCAAATGAGCGAACGTGCCAGTCACTTCTCATTAATGTGGCAAAAAGTATTATTGCAAGATCCC
>JBEPVU010000090.1:0-7753 GCA_041690855.1 Gammaproteobacteria bacterium
CATTACCAAATAATTTCTTAAAAGCGAAATCGACGCGTGGGTTTAACATAAGGGATACCGGAGCAATGTACTTAATGCGATAAAGTATAAATAGATATTGCAAAAAATGCAAGGTCAATTTATGGTGAAAATTAATGCCTATCACATTGCTTTTATTTGATATATCTTCTAATATATACATAGATATACTTTTAATGGAGAATGAAGCAATGGGTATACCTCTAATGATCCAGAAAATAGACCATCAAAGAATAGAAGATTTGAAAATTAATCTGGGTATTCATAAAAAAATTGAGGTCATTAGAGCAGGGCTTGAATTACTTGAAAAGCAGGCTGAACAGTTAAAAAAAATCAAGCGCTGGAAACAGGCAGCCAGGCTAGTTGCTAAAAATAGCTATGAAGTTAATAAAGCATTTCAAGCCCATTCAAGGATAAAATCAGAATGATGATGCCAAAGCGCTGGCATATTTATACCGTTGACCTGGAGCCTCGTATTGGCACTAAACCAGGCAAGCAGCGTCCCTGCTTGGTTATTCAGCCTGATGAATTTGCAGCGGGCGGTCTTAAAAGTACGGTAGTGTTACCTTTAACTTCAAAGGTTATTGAAGGTGATGTTTTCCCACTGCGCATTCACATTCCTCAAGGTGTGGCAGGGTTAACACAAATGAGTGATATCTTAATAGACCAGATACTTGCCTGGGACAATAATCTTTTTCGGCAGGAAGTTGGCGTATTGCCAGATGCTTTGATTGAAGATGTTAAAATAGCGCTTAAAGATTTTCTGGATTTATAGCCAATCTAACGTTTCCAAAGGATTTGGTTACAAAAATCAAGTCTCTTCTTTCCTTTTCGTCAAAATCTCATGCCCTGTTTCCGTTACTAAAATCGTATGCTCCCATTGCGCGGACAGGCTATGATCTTTAGTAACGACCGTCCAGCCATCGGGCAATAATTTGATAAAGCGTTTACCGGCATTTAGCATGGGTTCAATGGTAAACGTCATACCTGGTACTAATTCAATGCCAGTACCGGCTTTGCCGTAATGCAGGATTTGCAACTCTTCATGGAATATTCGACCAATACCATGGCCGCAGTATTCGCGCACTATCGAACAACCGTTACTTTCAGCATGTTTTTGAATGGCAGCGCCGATATCGCCTAAACGCGTGCCAGGTTTGACCATTTTGATGCCAATATATAGGCATTCCCGTGCAAGCCGCGTCACACGCTCAGCAATCACGGAAGGCTTACCCACAAAAAATATTTTGCTGGTGTCGCCGTGATATTCATCTTTTATCACCGTCACATCGATGTTAACAATATCGCCGTCCTTCAATTTGCGCGAACTGGGAATACCATGACAAACCTGATGGTTAACAGAAGTACAAATCGACTTAGGGAAACCATGATAATTTAACGGGGCAGGGATGGCCTGTTGCACGTTGACAATATAATCATGGCAAATACGGTCTAACTCTTCAGTGGTAACGCCAGGCTTAACATGCGGTTCGATCATTTCCAGGACTTCAGCCGCCAGCCGTCCGGCCACACGCATTTTAGTGATTTCTTCCGCTGATTTGATGATGACTGCAGACATAATATTTTACGGGTTGTTGTTGTGAACAATCAACTATGGTATAAAGCATCCCGCCGAAAGGCAAATTATTTTAATAATCCACACACATACGTAAAATAGTGTTCGAGGGTGGCTGTTTACAGTCTTCGGGCATGGGTATGTGGAGGCTCAACCCAACGGGAGACATTTATGACAGATATTACTATGCGCCAGATGCTAGAAGCAGGCGTACACTTTGGTCACCGCACGCGTTACTGGCACCCTAAAATGGGCCCTTATATTTACGGGTCACGCGATAAAATTCACATTATTAATTTAGAAAAAACCGTTGTTTTATTCAAAGAAGCACTTAACTATTTGGGTGGTTTATCGTCCAAACGCGGTAAAATCCTTTTTGTAGGCACGAAACGCGCCGCGCAAAGCCTTATTAAAGAGCAGGCCTTGCGTTGTGGTATGCCGTATATTGACCATCGCTGGTTAGGCGGTATGTTAACGAATTATCGTACCGTCCGTCAGTCCATCAAACGCTTGAAAGAATTGGAAGCTATGTCGCAGGACGGCACTTTTGAACGCCTGCTGAAGAAAGAAGCGCTCAATCTGACCCGCGAGATGATCAAACTGGAACGTAGTTTAGGCGGTATTAAAGATATGGGCAGCCTGCCAGACGTTTTGTTTGTGATTGACGTTGGCCATGAAAAAATCGCTATTCAGGAAGCGCGGAAGATTGGTATTCCCGTGGTTGGTATTGTCGATACGAATTACAATCCGGAAGGCATTGATTACATTATTCCTGGCAATGATGATGCGATTCGTGCTATCGAACTTTATGTAACAGCCGTTGCGGATGCTATTATTGAAGGCCGCAATAGTGCGACTGTGCCAGAACAACCTGCTGCTAAAAAAGTGGCCGGTGCTAATGAAGCAGCAGGCGAAGCTGCAACGACAGAAGAATAAGAGGCAGAATTATATTATGACAACTACAACTATTACAGCAGCACAAGTACAGGAATTACGCGAGCGCACAGGCGCAGGGATGATGGAATGTAAGCGTGCATTGCAAAATGCCGGTGGTGATATTGAGGCGGCCATTGAAGCGATGCGTAAAGCTGGCCAGGCCAAAGCAGATAAAAAAGAAGGCAGAGTAGCTGCTGAAGGTGTGATTAAAGTTAAAAGCGATGATCATAATGCGGTTATTATTGAAATTAACTGTGAAACGGATTTTGTTGCCCGTGATGCTAACTTTAGCGAATTGGCTGAACAGATTGCGGATAAAGCGCTGGCAAACAAGGTAACCGATTTAACGGCATTGCTCGCATTGCCGCTAGGCAATGGCGCAACCGTGGAAGAAGCGCGCCGTGCATTGGTTGCTAAAATTGGCGAAAATATTCAAATCCGCCGCATGGCATTGATTACAACCACCAGTGGTCTGGTAGCGTCTTATGTTCATGGCGGCCGTATTGGCGTCTTAGTAGAATTAACCGGTGGCGATCAGTCGTTAGGTAAAGATATTGCTATGCATATTGCAGCCAATAGCCCACAGGTAGTGAATCGTGAAGAAGTGTCAAAAGAGTTAGTCGAAAAAGAAAAGGAAATTTTTAGCGCACAAGCGCAGGCCAGTGGTAAACCGGCGGCGATTGTCGAAAAGATGGTAGAAGGACGTATTAGTAAATTTCTGGATGAAGTCAGCCTGGCAGGGCAACCTTTTGTAAAAGATCCTTCGATTACCGTTGCGCAATTATTGCAGCAGCACAAAGCAAAAGTGGTGAAATTCATCCGCTTTGCGGTGGGTGAAGGGATTGAAAAACAAAGTGAAGACTTTGTAGAAGCTGTCATGGCGCAGGTCAGAGGAAATTAATTTTTAAAAGTAAAGGCTTTACACCCATGACAAACCAACCCTTGTCTAAGCAAAAAAAGCATCTCCCTCAGCCTATTTACAAACGTATTTTATTAAAATTAAGCGGTGAAGCGCTGCAGGGTGAAAATACGTTTGGCATCGATCCACAAGTCGTCAGTTATTTAATAGAACAAATCGCAATGGTTGCTAATATCAACGTGCAGATTGGCATTGTGATTGGCGGCGGTAATTTATTTCGGGGCAAAAAATTATCCAGTATAGGCATTGATCGTATTACCGGCGATCAAATGGGTATCTTGGCAACCGTGATGAATGCACTGGCATTGCGCGATGCGTTAGAAAAATTCAAGTTACCGGCTAGAATTATGTCGGCGATTCCCATACGTGGTTTAGTCGATCATTACGATCGGCGTAAAGCAATTCATCATTTAGAACAAAAACGTATTTTATTATTTGCCGGCGGCACCGGTAATCCTCTAGTAACCACGGATTCAGCCGCTAGCTTGCGTGGCATCGAAACCCGCGCGGATATTTTATTAAAAGCCACTAATGTAGATGGCGTTTATACGGAAGATCCTGCTGTCAATCCAAAGGCCAAACGTTATCAACACTTAAAATTTCAAGAAGCGTTGGATAAAGAATTAGGCGTCATGGATTTAACCGCATTTTGTCAGTGCCGTGATCATCAGTTACCGATTAGAGTATTTAATATTCATAAACCAGGCGCTTTATTAAGAGCAGTGACTGGCGAAGATGAAGGAACTTTAGTAGATTAGGCTAGAATTGTCATCTAGAATTGTCATCTAGAATTGTCATTTAGAATTGTCATCTAGAATTGTTATCCTGAGGAGTTTATTTTCTCTGTCATCCTGAGGAGCGTCAGCGACGAAGGATCTCCAGAATATAACGCAGTCATTTTAAGAGATTACACACTATGATCGATCCCATAAAAAACAACGCTGAAACCAAAATGAAAAAAGCGCTTGAGTCGCTGCAGAATGAATTGGCAAAATTGCGCACTGGCCGGGCGCATCCCAGCCTGTTAGATCATGTGCGCGTTAAGTATTATGATAATGAAGCGCCATTAAGTCAGGTTGCCTCCATTACCGTCAGTGATGCGAGAAACTTATTAATTACGCCCTGGGAAAAAAGCATGGTGCCTGCTATTGAAAAAGCGATTATGACGGCGAACTTAGGTTTAAATCCTGCCACCAGCGGCACGGTTATCCGCGTTCCTATGCCCGCGTTAACGGAAGAAAGACGCAAGGAAATGGCTAAACTGGTTAAAAATGAAGCTGAAAACAGCCGCGTGGTCATTCGTAATTTACGGCGCGATGCTAATAATATGCTAAAAGAGTCATTGAAGAAAAAAGAAATCAGCGAAGATGATGATCGCCGCGCGCAAGAAATTATTCAAAAATTAACGGATAAATATATTGCCGAAGCCGATCGCATGGCAGCGGTAAAGGAAAAAGAATTAATGGATATCTAAGAAAGATGATGCTGGAAAATATTACCAAATTGAAAACTGTAAAACCTATTCCTGCAAAAGTGCCTGAACATATTGCCATTATAATGGATGGTAATGGCCGCTGGGCGAAACAACGTTTTTTGCCGCGGATGGCAGGGCATAGAGAAGGATTAAAATCAGTACGCCGTATTGTTAAAGCCTGTGGTGAAAAGGGCATTAAAGTATTGACCTTATTTGCCTTTAGCAGCGAAAACTGGCGGCGGCCGCCCCAGGAAGTCAGTGGCTTATTAAAATTATTTGTCTCTGCTTTACAAAACGAAGTGAAAAAACTGCATGAGAATAATGTGCAGTTAAAAGTGATTGGTAACCGCGCACAATTCAGCCAGACATTATGTGAACAAATTGCAGCGGCAGAAACATTAACGCAACAAAATACCGGCTTAAAGCTGGTTATTGCAGCCGATTATGGCGGACGCTGGGACATTACGCAGGCAACACGTCAACTGGCTGAACACATTGAAGCCGGTAAGCTAAAAGCCACGGATGTTTCAACGGAATTATTAGCGTCATTTTTGCAAACCGCTCATTGGCCTGAGCCTGATTTATTAATCCGCACCAGCGGCGAATGGCGCATCAGTAATTTTCTATTATGGCAGTTAGCCTACACGGAACTTTATTTCACCGAGATGTTCTGGCCGGATTTTGATGAAAAAGCGTTGCAGGACGCGTTACATTTTTATGCCAGCCGAGAGCGCCGGTTTGGTTATATCAGCGAACAAATTGAGCAGCTAAACAATGCTTAAATTACGTATTTTAACAGCGTTAATATTAATTCCTTTAGTGATTTTAGGGATATTCAAACTTTCTTCTTTTTTCTTTTTTTTAGTGACTGTAGTGATTTTCAGTCTGGCTGCCTGGGAATGGGCGCGTCTTGGTGGCTGGTTTAAAACATGGCCTAGAATTTTTTATAGTATATTAATTATTGCCGCCATGTTCAGTACGCTATTCATTCCGCAAGCCCGCATTCTAACAGTGGTGTTAGGCGCTTTCTGGTGGCTGTTAGTCGTCATCTGGTTAATAATGGCTCGTAGCAGAACTCAGTTGATTGCATTACCACACTGGTCGATTTTAGCAAGCGGTTTTTTCGTATTATTACCTTGCTGGCATGCAATATTATTACTACAACATGAACCTTTACTATTGTTATACATGTTAATCATGATCTGGTTTTGCGATAGCGCTGCTTATTTTGCCGGGCGTGCCTGGGGCAAGCGCAAATTGGCGGAAACCATCAGCCCCAATAAAACGTATGAAGGATTAATGGCCGCGGTTACTATCACGCCCTTATTTGCAATTGTGGTTGCCTGGCGTGTGGGTGAATTAAAGTTATCCTGGATATTACCCGTATTGCTACTGGTGCCTGCTGTAGTGGCGGGTGATCTTTTTGAGAGCGCTTTAAAAAGGATGCAGAATTTGAAAGATAGTGGTACTTTGTTGCCTGGACATGGCGGCATACTGGATAGAATTGATAGTTTAACGGCCGCCGCGCCGATTTTTACCTGCGCCTTCATTTTTTTGCGTGTGGCAGGGTTTTGAAGATATACTCATTGCACTTTGAAATTGTGTATTATTCCTTCCCCCTTGAAGGGGGAGGAGACTAAGATTTTTATATTTTAAAATAAGAAGCTGATTATGCGATTAACACAAAAAATTTATTTTTTAGCGGCGCTGACAGGCATATTGTTATTGCCTATGAGTCAGGCGCAAGCATTTGTAGTAAAAGATATTCGAGTAGAAGGACTGCAAGGAATTAGTAAAGATACGGTTATCAGTTATTTACCCGTACAAGCCGGCGAACAATTTAATTCCGCGCAATCCGCTAATATTATCCGCACATTATATGGCACAGGGTTTTTTAGTGATGTCAGCGTGAGCCAGCAAGGCAATGTACTGGTGATTCATGTGACAGAACGGCCGGTATTAAGCAGCATTAATGTGAGCGGCAATAAAACCATTCCAAAAGATAAATTAAATGATGTATTAAAACAGTTGGGATTAGTACAAGGCCGCGTATTTGATAATTCCGTATTGCAACGGGTTAAACACAGCCTCGAAACAGAATATGCTAATTTAGGTAAATATAACGCCATTGTTAACGCCAATACCGTGCCGCAGCCGCGTAACCGAGTGGCGGCAAAAATAGATATTTCCGAAGGTAAAACCGCGCAAGTTACGCATATTCGCATTATCGGTAATCAGGCATTTTCCAGCAAAACGTTAATCAAACAATTAACGGTTACCAAGCCGCATTTCTGGTCTTTTTTAACGCGCGCTGACCAATATTCGCAGGATAAATTAAATAGTTCATTAGATGCCTTGCGTGCTTATTATTTAGATAGAGGTTATCTGAAATTTAACGTCGATTCAGCGCAGGCCACTTTAACGCCAGACCGGCAAAATGTTTATCTGGTGATTAAAGTCAGCGAAGGCGCTATTTATAAAGTGAAAGGTTATCAGGTGACCGGTAATTTAATTCTGCCGCAAACCCGCCTGGAAAAATTAATTCATATCAAAGCAGGCGATGTTTTTTCACGTAAAGCCGTTAAAGAGGGCAGCGATGCAATGACGCGCGCTTTAGGCGATATGGGCTATGCGTTTGCCAATATTAATGTAGTTCCCGATGTAAATGATCAAACGAAAGAAGTCTTTTTAACTTTTTACGTTGATCCTGGTAATCGTGTGTATGTGCGTCGAATTAACTTTAGCGGCAATACTAAAACTGAAGATGTCGTATTGCGCCATTCAGTCAGACAAATGGAAGGCGGTTTAGTGTCTGTCAGCGCTATGAAAG
>JBEPVU010000091.1:0-7620 GCA_041690855.1 Gammaproteobacteria bacterium
TGGTTGCCATCGAAAAAACCGCTCATTAAAACGGCTGATATAAAGCAAGGTTATCATTATCAACCCTCTGTTACGCGCTATTTTCCCTGGAAAGATTATAATGATGAACAGCGATTATTTTTATTAGAAGATAATAAAAGTTTAGCCATGTGTTTTAAATTAACACCTATTCCATGCGAAGCGCGTCCACACAAAATGATGATCGAGATTGCAGGTGCTATTAGTGAAGCCATTAAAAATGCTATTCCGTGTGAGAAAAATAATCCGTGGATTTTACAGCTTTTTATTGAACGCCAGAATGATTTATCCCAACAGTATGCTGATATTGAAAACAGTATTTCTGAAGCAAGAAAACAATCATCCTTAACGCAAGCCCATTTAAAAACATTAAAAACGCATTTTGATTATGTAAGTCGAAAAGGGGGCGTGTTTTTTGATCGCCTGGTGATGAATAAAGTATTTAGCGGTGGCACTTTACAGGTGCGAGGGGTGATTTACCGGCGTATTCGTGGTGATAAAGAAAACAACACCCGCCGCAATCAGGTTGACGATATTTTACGGGTTTCCCGTAAGTTAGCGGATCAACTGCGTGCTTGTGGCTTAAAAGTCAAACGCATGAAAGGAGAAGATTTTTACCAGTGGATGGTTCGCTGGTTTAATCCAAGCCCTAGACAAACGCAAGGTGATGTCAATGCTTTACTGAAACAAGTTTCTTTTCCGAAGGCCAATGAAAAACCCTTTGGTTGGGATTTAACAGAAAATATCTTTTTTACGGCGCCCGAATCGTTTGAAGAAGGCTGGCTCTTTGATGGCCTGCCTCACAAAGTAATGACCATACAAAATTTAACGGCTAATCCTGCTATTGGTCATTTAACGGCGGAACGTAAACGGGGAACCGATGATAAGGTATTTAACTTAATCGATTATATGCCGGAAGGCAGTGTATTAAGCATGAGCATCGTGCTGCAGGCATCCAGTGAAGTTGAACAACATTTGAAAGTGATTGAAGACAGTGCGGTTGGCCGCCATGCACTGGCTATGAAGGTGAAAAGTGAAATAGAAACGGCAAGCGAAGCCATCGCTAATGGTAACTATCTGTTTCCCTTAGTCATGGCGCTTTATTTGCGCGGTGATAATGTTGATGATTTGCATGAAAAAGAAGCACAAGCGGAAGTATTGCTAAATAGTAATGGTTTTAAAGTCATCACCGATGATGAATTGTTCCCAATCGATGCGTATCTGCGTTATTTGCCCATGTGTTATGACTTTTATTTTGATCAGCATAATAGTCACCGTTCACGGTATGTTTTGTTAAGCGAGATCGCTAAATTACTACCGTTTTATGGCCGTAGTCGTGGTACCGAAAATCCAGGCTTTATTGCTTTTAATCGAGGCGGAGAGCCTTGGTATTTCGACATCTATAAAGATAGAACTAAAAATGCGCATTTTTTATTATTAGGTGAAACGGGTACAGGGAAATCCAATTTATTAAATTTTTTATTGATTCATAAATTAGCTCTCTATAACCCCCGATTATTTATTGTTGAGGCCGGTGGTTCTTTTGATATTTTGGCGGACTACTGCGCTAAACATGGTCTTAAAGTCAATAAAGTCAAAATTGATCCTCGCAATCCTATTTCATTAAATCCCTTTGCTCAGGGACTTAAAGTGCTGGAACAAATTGAAGCCTTAGATAGAGAAGCGAAAGCACGTTTTATTGAAACTACTTCGGAAAAATTAGTTAAGGAACAAACCGAAAACGCTATACCTAACCAGGAAGATAGCGAAGATGAGGGCCGTGACATTTTAGGTGAGATGGTCATTGCCGCGTTAGTCATGATCACAGGCGGTGAGGAAAAAGAAGAAGAGCGCATACGTCGAGCGGATCGCATGTTGGTCATGGATGCCATTATTAATGCCGCTTATTACGTCAAAGAACAGGGTGGCAAACAAATGATTGCTTCTGATGTGGTAGAAGCCTTTGAACGACTTGCCAATCAACTCGATCCCAGCCGTGATTATGAAAAAATTAAACGTGCGCGTGAGATGGCAGATAGTCTTCGTTATTTTACGACGGATCCTGTTTCCAGCCGGTTTTTTAATACACCAGGCGAGCCTTGGGAAGAAGCGGATGTGACCGTCGTGGATTTTGGTAAGTTTGCACAAGAGGGTTACGAAGCGCAACGCGCTGTCGCTTATATGGGCTTGGTCAGTAAAGTATTAGAACTGGCTGAAAATAATCAGTACAGTAATCGCCCCATTGATTTTATTAACGATGAAGATCACATCTTTGTCAAAATTCCCTTAATTGCTTCGATTAAAACCCGTGTCACTAAAATGGGTCGAAAGCTCGGTTTGTGGTATGGCGGCGCGACACAAAACTTGCGCGATTATGCGGATGAAGCACACAAAATGCTCGCTATGATTGAAACGTGGATATGTCTGGCATTACCGCCTGATGAAATTGATCAAATTGAGCGTTTTAAACCCTTAACACCCGAACAGCGAGCATTGTTTTTGTCTGCTCAAAAAGAAAAGGGAAAATATACCGAAGGCGTTTTGCTCAGTTCTAAGGTGCAAGGTTTATTTCGCAATGTGCCACCACGTTTATATTTAGCAATGGCCGCGACCGATCAAGATGAAAAAAACCAGCGCAAAACGCTTATGGAAAAATTAAAACTCAGTGAGCTGGAAGCGGTTGAATATATTGCTGATCAAATGATGGCAAAACCTTTGGAAGACGATCAGGATGATTAAGAAAAAACTCATTGGCTTGCTTACTCTCAGTGCATTGGTTTTTAAATCAGCTTATGCCGATATTAACTCAGCCACGATTACGGCAGCGACTTTAAAAGCAACACCTAATTGTTTGCACTATAAAGTACGTGGTACTTGCTATTGGTTATCGGATTGGGATGTTACAACGACACCCTATGTTGAACATTATCTGCCGGATGTGGTGGTTACGGTATTTAATAAGCCAGGTGATAACCCGTGGACTGAAATGAAGCTGTCCATTGATAAAGCAGGTGCCATTGCAGAGCAAAAAATAATTTCATCATTAACAGGATTTGAAGCAGGGGTTGGACAGCATAGTTTTGCCGATCAACATGAACAAAGTGTTTTTTTTAAAGAAACGGATGTTGTCGGTAATCCAGCGATTTCACTGTTCTCAGCGTATTACTTATTGCCCTCTACCGCATCATCTTTAACACCTTATTATCAATCGATGCTAGATGCAGCGTTATGGCGCGGTTTACCACAAATTCCAACGGCATTAGCAGAAGAAGATTACGCTATCGTTGCCGATATGACGCATCATATTGGTACAGGATTGATTAATTGGGGTGGCGTTTATCCGCATGAAGGAAAAGTGTCAACCAATAACGATGCAAAAGCGGCTGCTGTTATGGCGCAACGCGCCAGTGACTTAATTACTTCAACGGATTTAATGCATTTAACCGGACATATTTATCAAAGTCTCTCCAATAGTTGCGGTGAAGAATGTAATGCAGCGCCTGTTCAGGAAAATTCCGAAAAAACACAATTTCAAATGATTTATCCCACCGTTGATTTAACGTGTGATTATTTTGGAAAAACTGTGAATGATGGTGAAGACCGGGAGACTAAAGCGCAAGGCGCTTATGCCTGGGTTATCTGGCGCAAGTATGAAGGCTGCAGAAACGGGGATGGTCAATTTATGGGTGAAACACTTTTTAATTGAGGCGAGTATGAAATATAGTTTATTCATTATTTTATTACCCATTTCTCTTTCAGCATTCGCTTCAGAGGTTATTCCCACGGGCAATGCTAATAATGTTTTATATTATAAAATGGGTGGTGGCGCCAATTATGCTTTGCCGCCGGTTGAAGATACTCAAACCATCAATTTAGGTGCTAATGCGGATTTGAGTATGGGTCATTCCTGTGGCGCGTTTAATCCCGCTTTATCCATCGCCGATACGTTAAATAGCCTTAAAGAGGATGCCGAAAATGTCGAACAAGCGGTATTAACCAATGCAACCGGCAGTCTCACGCAAATGCCACTGTATTGGTTGGCGCAAGCTAATCCTACGGCTTATAACCAAATAAATAATTGGTTATTAAAAGCCGATGAACGTATTAAAGTTTCAACCAAATCCTGTCAGGAAGTGAAAGATCAAATTGCCAAAGGACAAAATCCTTATAAAGATTGGGGTACGCTGGCAGTCGGTGATCAATGGAAACAACATTTGTCATTAACGGCTAACGGACAAGAGGATATTAATGCCGCTAAAAAAGATGTGGATGAACATGCGGGTGATAGTGGTGTGACATGGGTACAAGGTAATAAAGCCAGCGATGGCAGTTATCACGCGGGTGGTTTAAACCAACCCCCTGTGCATGTGATTTCTGATACGGTTAAAGCAGGCTACAACGCACTTTTAATGCGCGATCTGAATAGCAGTAGTCCGGCACCTAGCGGCGGTGAATTAGCCACGCAATTTCCAACACCTCAAGACGCTCAAAACTGGATTACGAATGTGGTCGGTGATCAAACTATTACGACCTGTAACGATGCTAGCTGTAAAACGAATCAAGGGGGCATTTCTGGTCGCGGCTTATTGCCCTGGATAACCGCCTGTGGCGATCAAAATAAAACGTATTGCACGAATAATATCCGCGATCACTTGGTTAATTTAGTTGCCGGTCAAACGCCGATGACTAAAGATAATTTAGAAATGGTTTCGGCCAGTGGATTAGTGATAAGCCCGCAAGTGATTAATGCGATTCGTAATATGGAGTCTACTCAGCAAAGTATTATCATTAATAAACTCGCACAGGAAGTGGCGATACAACGCGTGATGGATCGTGCATTAATTGCGAGAGATATTCTACAAACAGGTAGCCAGGTGCCAGTTATTGCCGCTAATCAACCGGCTCAGCGCGTCGTTAATAACGCCATACAGCATCTGGATAAAGATATTCAATCATTGGCGTTTGAATCGCAAATACGCAAACAAATGATGTCAGATACGGTAACCAATATCTTGAACTATCAAGCGAATCAGCAAGCGGCTGCAATGGATGTCGGTAAAGTAAATACTGCTCAACCATTGATGGAAAATAGTGCCATCACAACACAAGGAACACAT
This sequence comes from Gammaproteobacteria bacterium, assembly GCA_041690855.1. Classification (GTDB taxonomy): domain Bacteria; phylum Pseudomonadota; class Gammaproteobacteria; order CAIUAS01; family CAIUAS01; genus CAIUAS01. Next base: position 5,136 of record JBEPVU010000091.1, read on the forward strand.
AAATGATGCTGGGTGTTCAATCTTTTCCTGAACTTTATACGATGCTGATCGGGTGGAACCTGTACGATCAATTATGGGATTTACTTACTAAAACAGGTTTGGCCTTTTTTCCCTTTATTGGCATTGTCTTTCGCAATATTGTGCGTCCTTATGAATCACAGGAAACCAAAGATGCCGCCAGTACATCATTGCGCCGAATGGAAATCGATATTATTAGCACGTTGTTGCTAATATTTTTTGCAGTGTCGCCGTTTATTCCGTTAAATGCTTCAGTGGTTTCTTACACACCGATCTGCCAGGCTAAAGGTGATAGTAATACTTTTCATCCTGGGGATACTCAAACGACATGGGATAAGGCTTTTGCAGTGCCATCACAGGATATTCGTATTCCGCTCTGGTGGTATGCGGTGTTATCGATCAGCGAAGGTTTTGCATCCAGTGCCAATACGATGGTGGGTTGTCCAACCGATTTTCGTAAAATGGTAACTGAAGTCGATACTGCACAAGTGGCTGATCCAGAATTAAAGGAAGAATTACAAAATTTTAATCTGGATTGTTATATGCCTGCTAAAGCGAAGTATTTTGCAGATGTCAAAAATAATGCGAGCTCAATTCAAACCATTAACAGTGATCGTAACCAATATGGTGTTGATGATGCTGAATGGTTTGGTTCGCATGGATTTCAAGATACGTACTATAAGACCTCACGTGCGCAGAGTGCAGTACAAGGTTTTACCTATGATCCAAGCAGTGATATTAATGCCGATACCAATAAAAATAATCCACCCGCTTATGGTAAGCCTACCTGCTCTGATTGGTGGAATGATAGTCAAAATGGTTTGAAAGCGCGTCTTTATGCTGCTTTGCCTACCACATTTGCAGAGGATTTTGCCAATTTTTTTAGTGATGATCCCAACGGTGTGTTAAAAGAGGATGTTATTAAACGTATTGTTAATGATAATGCCGATAAGGGTTACGATAGAGCAAATGCAGACAATAATGATAGTTTTAGCCGTTGGGGTTATTCGCATATAGCGATTGCTTTAGGATCGTGGTTTAGTCAACTCAGCACCTATCCAAAATTATATGCCGCTTCTCAAGCAGCGCCTATTATTCAAGCCTTATTATTGCTCATGATTTATACCTTTTTACCATTTGCATTAGTGTTTGGTGGTTACAAGCCAGGTGCCTTTATATCAGGTGCCGTGATTATTTACTCTCTCATTTTTTGGAGTTTCATCTGGCATTTAGTGAGTTATGTGGATTCTGCTTTGATGAATGCGCTTTATGATGGCGATTGGTTTAGCAAACAAATACCCAGTGCAACGATTGCCGACATGATTACGGGAACGCTTATCATTATTGCCCCTATTTTCTGGTTTACGTTTATGGGATCCATGGGGATAGCAGTGGGTGATATTGTTACTCAAGCCTTTGGCAGTATGAATCAAGTCGGCGAACGCGCTGCAGATGAAGGTTCAAAAATGGCAAAAGCTGCTGTTAGCAAAGTAGCTAGTGCCGCAGCAAGTAAAGTAACGGGGATAGCAGGCTAATAAAACAGGGTAATGAATAAAATCCCCTAAGTGAATTAGAGATTAATTTATTATTTATGTGTTTTTTGATTAGGAAAATAATATTTATCTGAACCTATTATTCTTTCTCCGCACATAAGCTCTTCAGTAGTGGGTTTGTGTTCTTCTTCTTTAGCAGAAGAAGCAGAGGCATCTGCTATAACAGATAAAGTAAATCCTAGCGTATGCAACAATCCTTTTACGCCGAGTTTTAAAGCTTTTTTTACCATTCCATTTTTCATTTTTTCACCTTTGAAGGTTAATCATGCTTGCACTTTTAAAAGTGTTTAGACGCTATTTCTTTAGATTAAGTTTAATGGCTGCCAGTATGTTGTTGTTAGCAGCACCATTCGCCTGGTTACAGATTCACCATCCGCAGCAGTCACATTCTCTCAATCTTATTCTCTCACAATACGCCTTACTTTTCACGGGGTTTCGTTGGTGTTCAATTATTGCACTAATCGTTGCCTGGCCTATGTTGATTCACTATTTTGCCCAAAAACAGCAATGGGAAAGCGAGAAAACCCAATTTTGGCTTTTACAACGGTATCGAATTGCCGGTTGGCTCATGGTGTTTGAAATATTGTTTTGTGAAGGCTGGCTGTTGAGTTTAATTAAAGCAATATGAGGTCAAAACACTATGTCTATGCAGCGTCCCTTAGAAGGTTTATTAAGGCCGCCGGTTGAATGGTATAGCAGTACCCTGAGTTTAGCAGCGGCGGGTTTGTTGTGTGCGTATACCACCGACTTTTTACTACCTGCTTCAGTAGCCTATGTGAGCGGGATAGGATTATCGCTTTTTGGGCTGTTGCGTTTTAAACAGGGGCATAGGATATGGCGTTACCAGCGTAACTTAAAGCGTATGCCAGCCTATGCCATGTCTTCAAAGCAATTGCCAGAAAGCCAGCAGCGAT
>JBEPVU010000092.1:0-7609 GCA_041690855.1 Gammaproteobacteria bacterium
GTATATTAGTGATGACCGGAAAACTTTGCGTAATGACGGACGGTGCTTGATGGGTGTTATCGCTGAATGTGTTTAATATTTTTTGCACCAGTTGTCTGGCGTTTTGCGGCGGTTGCGGGGTATGCGGATTATTTTCAGGGTTAGCAGAAAAGTTATTGCCATGATTGTCATAAAGCAATGTTGTGTAATAGTTTCCATTAACGTCCATATAAAAAATACTTTGCTGTTCACGATTGAGCTGTACTACTACGCCCACTATATTATCAATGACGGGAAAACTTTTTTTAATGACAGGCATAGATTGTTTGGCGTTATTTTCATCGCTTAGCTTGTGGATGATACGCTGGGTGAGTATTTCAGCAGGTGTAGTGGGCGCTGCTATTGCAAATAGCTTGACAGGAAAAAGTAAAATAAAAAAAATCGGCAGAAATTTATAGCGCATGTTAATTCCTTATTAAAATAGGAAAATTCACTCGTGAGTCTGTAAATCTGTCTGTGTAAATGGTCATAGTGTAAAGTAACTTAAATTTTTAAGGAGCGATAACGAGGGTTATGAAAATAGAAATGATTGATGAATTATTAAAAGATTGCAAGACTTCTGAGGATATCTTTGGTGAAGGCGGTCTGTTTAGCATAACGAAACAGCATGGGACATGTTATAGCCTGAAAGCCCCTAATAAAGCCCCCAAAAAAATTGCCTGGTTTATAAGGATTCTATCGTACTGAGAACAGTACTATTATCCCTCTGAATTTCAGAGGGGATTTTTTAAATAACAGTATGTACCTGCAATTTAATGGGCCCAGGATGTGTCACATGTACAATTCTACTTTTCCCATGACCTGAATTAACAACATATTCGCTTTTAATAATACCGACCGATTCTAGAAGTTGAATATCCTTATTAACGGCAGCCCGGCTTCTCTTGAGCCTTTTAGCGAGGTGACTGATGGAATCAGGCTTTTGGCGCAGCATCTTTAATAAATTTAATTTGCAGTCTGTTAAAAATTTTACTAGATCCTTAGTATCTTCAAAGCTGATAATTCTTTGTCTAGGGATAGGCTTACCTTCATCAAGCGTCCTAGCAATTGCTTTGCCTCTGGCAAAGAATTCCTCGCGCGTTGTAGTCATAACAATTGTTTTCATTTCATCGTTTCTTTTTACCTTGCTCATGTAACACCTCAAACTCTTGTTGGAATTTTTTCTCGATTTCCTCAAAATCAGTAAAATCAAAAGGCTCAATCTTTTTCCATTGCCTATTTCCTTGTAAAAAAAATAGCTAATAGGGTTATTAAATTAGAGTTTAGCTTTAGTTAAAGTAGTGCCTTTACTTGCTTCATTTCTCTGACTTAATAAAAAATAAAATACATTTTTAAGTAAATCAAAGCTTTTCTGATAAATGCCAGAATAGTGGGATTCTCTAGGCCCAGCTATATTTAAAACTTTGATATTATATTCTTTTATCCAATTTAAAATTAATTCAATATTTTTATTTTCAGATAGATCAATAATTAAGAAAGGCTTTTTTTTATCTTTAACTTCTTGAATCGTTAAAATAGTGCCGTCGATGATTTTAACGGAAGTGGCTGGTATTAGAATTAGAGTACCATCAGAATATCGAATATTCAACTTTGTTCTTTCGCTGTAATCATCAGAGTCAGTTTCTTTTAATTGATAATGCGTGGGAATAGTAACATCTAATTCCGCCAAACGTCCTTTGGGACACCAGCCCCCATGCGAAATATTTAGTTTAATTGCAACATCTAAAGCAGCGCGATCAACACCAGTTTGCCCACCGGAAACTATTTTTTCAATCATTGCCAGCCTCTAATTTTGTATTTAAATATTTAAATGGCGTAAGATTTTTTGGGAAATCATAAACATCTGCATATTCCATTGAAAATGGCAGGCTGTTCCAGTCAAAAATGGCAGGTGATTCCAGTTTAAAGTTGCACTTGGTTCCAACCAAAATAGTCAATCATCGGAGCGTTAGCGACAAGTGACAAATTATTCACTGATGAATTGTAATATGCTCCCGTTAAAGGTGGGATTAAGGGGTTTTATCGTGAACATCATGGTACATGTTATAGCCCGAAAAGCCTTATTTTACAAGGGTTTTAGGTCTTCCTGGGAATTCGCCGAAACTTAATCTGGTGGCTACGGGTACCCTGTGATTCTATATGTAACCTTTTGTTTTTACATGGAATTTTTTATTAAATTTTCAGAAAAGCCCCCATAGATGCCCCCAAAAAATTAAGCTTACTTTTTTCACAATCAGTACAAAATAGGCTGCTTAGAGAGTCAAAGTAATTCAATTTTAAGCTAGACGCAAATCCTCAGGATTGCGAAAGAGGGGTTACAATAATGCCTAGAACTGAAGTGCGACTTGGATCATATAGCCAGCTTAGCATAAATATTTAATTTTTTTCGTAGTTGTTATGATAAAAATGCTTGAAAATAAAAGCTTATGATTATGCAATTTGTGGTTGGGTGATTAGCAGGAAATTAATTTCTTAATCGGCAGAAGTAATTCAATGGCTGATTACTTCTGCTGATATCAGAAGAGGCTATTAAACCTCTATTATTTATTAGATAAACGACTATCTTGGATCCGCTGTTCAATCCAACCTGCGATCTCAGATTCTAGCCAGCCAACCGTTCTTGCGCCTAAAGAAATAGGCTTTGGAAAAGCGCCGCGAGAAATCTTGAGATAAATAGAGGTACGCGAGCAGCCCGTTATTTGCTTTACGGCAGGAAGCCGTAAAATTCTATTCGTTAAGCGTTGCCCATGGGTTAAAGTTCCTGGCTCACCTTGAAGGTTATATGTACTAAAATGAGCATCTTGTGATTTTGTGTTAATAGCAGATGTTTCCATTGGTTAATTCCTCTCGAAAAATTTTGATAAAAATTAGAAAAAAGATGTTTATTAAGCGGAAATTAAATTACGTAGATGTAATTTCAAGCGTTTGCTTGTGATAGAAAAAGGCTATAAATAGCTATTAAATAACTCGAGAGGGGATGGAGATTATCATCTACCAACCACACTGCTTTTATGAAGCATTAAGAAAAAATACCTACAGACTCATAGGTATCGCATGGACAACCCTTGTAAAGTTGTGACCGAGATTTTAACATGCGAGGCTCGATCTGGCTTTGTGGTTTATAGTCATCAAAGCGTTGACTAAGACCTTAATCATACGTTAAGTTAAAACGAAGTCAATAGTTAGCTTATTCGCTTAATGAGTAAAATTATTGACCTGTGCGTCACTAGGGATAGCATGTCCGTAGTGACGCACAAATTCTATTTTATAACTCTTTAATTTCATTAAACATTTTTTCAATAATTTCCAAATGTCTGGAGTACCATTACTTGATGTAACAAGTTAGCCAGGCAATTAAATTCTTTGAAGATTAGGCTGCCATTGCCACTTGGTCTTTGGTCTAGTGAGTTAAGATGTCCGGCAAAGCATCTTTGCATCTTTAATTCTTGTTCTTCAGTATCAAGAGAGGACTAATTTTTTTCCTTGCTTTATGTTATTTATTGTATTACAATGTAATACAACTTTTGGAGAAAAATGATGGCAGCCAATCAACTTGTACAAACCCGTATTGATGGGGCAATCAAAAAAGAGGCGGCAGCGGTATTAGAAGCGATGGGATTAACTGTATCCGATGCTGTAAGGTTACTTTTAACTAAAGTTGCACGGGAGCATGCCTTACCCTTTGATCCGTTAATCCCTAACGATACTACTGTTGCAGCAATAATGGAGGCTCGTGCAGGGAACCTACCGCGTGCTAATTCTATAGAAGAACTTAAAAAAGCCCTTCATGCGGACGATTGAATGGACGAGCCAGTTTAAACGCGATTTTAAACGAGAAAGCAAAGGCCAACATCGCTCAACACTAGACAATGACCTGTTTCCTATTGTGGAGCGTCTTGCGAACGATCAAGCACTTGAAGTTCGCTATCATGATCATTCACTTTCCGGCAATTGGAAAGATCATCGCGATTGCCATATCAGGCCAGACTTAGTACTTATTTATCAAAAACCCGATACAAAAACGATACGTCTCGTTCGACTTGGTTCACATAGCGAACTTGGGCTTTAGAAGTTTATGCTATCGTCAGAATAGCTCTTTATAAGTGCAGTTAAGTTATAGACGATATTTTAATTTTATTAATTTAATCGCTTTTTTCTGGTAAAAGATTTTCAGGTACCGGAATTCTTTTGATCAAAATATCTTTGGGCGCTTCGATAGCTAATTTAACGCGTTGTTTTTTAATTTGAGCAATAGTAATGGTAATATCGTCACCAATTTTAAGAGACTCTGCCAGGCGGCGTGAAAGAACTAACATTATCCTTGTACCTCATTTATTGGTAGTTCCTTGCAATTGTTGGAAGTAATTAATTGTGATTTTTCTAATATAAGGCTAGCCGTTTTCAATAATCTTTCACTGGATGCTTTTATATCATTGATATAAGCGGTCTGTTCAGGTGTCATAATTTCTGTGGAAAGAAAATGTAAATTACCTAAAATACCCGCGAGAGAATTGCGAAATTCATGACTGATTTCTTTTAAATCCATAGGTAAAATTACAGCTTGCATGACGTTACTCCTGTATTAGTTATTGATAATGCTGAATGAGAATTGCACGGAGGCGTAGAAAAGCAGTGGGTAGTCCTGGGTTTAAATTGCCAAATCGTTTTGACGAGTTCCATAAATAATTTCCTAAATTATGTTCCTAAGAGCTACTATCTAAACACAGTGAAAATTCCTTTAGAACAGCAATTAATCCCTGGTTGTTGGTAGTATCGAAGCTATAGGATGCTTCAGTGCTTAAAAGCAACCTCTGGTTTCTGCCTGGTGAATTTAGGGTATCTATTCCAGTCACTTTTCAGGTGGTGGCTAGGATTGCTTAGTAAGGGAATGGTATGCTAAAAACAGTAACTTCTTTTCAGGAGATAAAACAGCAATGAAGCCTAATGATATAAATATTGCTCAGACCAGGCAGCCGATTGGCCTATATGTGCTATCTTTTTCTGAATTGTGGGATCGGTTTAGCTACTATGGATTGCAGGCTGTACTGGTGCTTTATCTAATAAAAGTATTTCTATTAAGTGATAACCAAGCTTATACATTATTTGGCGCTTATACAGGCTTAACTTTTGTTACGCCTATTATTGGCGGTTTGCTGGCTGATCGCTTTTTAGGATTCTATCGTGCTTCCATAATAGGGGCTGTACTTATTATTTTAGGCAATATTATTCTGGCTGTTTCAAAACCCGAATTTCTTTATATTGGTTTAGCTAGCTGCATTTGTGGTGTGGGATTGTTTAAACCTAATAACGCCAGTCTGGTAGGTGCTTTATATCAAGAAAATGACCTACGAAGAGGCAGTGGCTTTACCCTTTTTTATATTGCTATGAATGCAGGAGCCTTATCAGGCCCTGCTGTTTATGGTTATACTGTAGCACGATACGGTTGGCATAGTGGCTTTGCTATTAGTGCTGTAAGTATGTTAATTGCGTTAACGCTATTAATTATAAAATCCCATTTTTTAGTGACTCAAACGATATCCGTTAAGTACCTGACATCAAAATTTAAATTAAGCATCAATCAAATTATTTATATAGGACTTATCATAGCAATAATGCTGTTTGGCTTGCTGCTAAAAAATTCTATATTATTCAATAGTCTGCTTGCAGTGACTGGAATATTAACAATTGCAGGCTTGTGTATTATTAGTATTCGTAGCCTTCCTCAAGATCGTAATAGAATTATTGGATTAGCCATTTTATCTTTTTTCTGCATATTTTATTTTGCCTGTTCACTGCAACTTGCAACTTCATTAACTTTATTTATTGAAAGAGATGTAACGCGTAGTTTATTTGGCTGGCAGATACCAACGGCTATGTTTTTATCTTTGCAGCCGTTTTTTATTATTATTACAGCACCTATTCTTGCAAAATTATGGTTGTGGCTGGCTGCAAGAAATCTAGCGCCCTCTACACCCCTGAAGATTGCCTTAGGTTTGATTTTCTCAGGTATTAGCTTTGTTATATTTGCTATGGGGGCGTATGGCGTAAATATTTCGGAAAAAATTCCCTTATTGTCAGTCATTATGGGTGATTGGATTTTAGGAATAGCAGAGCTTTGTTTAGTGCCTGTCATGCTAACGGCTATTTCACAACTTGCACCTCCTAGATTGCAGGGGACTTTTATGGGAGTATATTTTCTTGCGGAAGCATTTTCCAGTTATTTAGCCAGCTTTATTGCAAAGTTTATCAATACAGTCTCTAGTCATAGTATTAATATTTCGCCAGTATCAAATTATGCGCATGGATTTTTACAGTTAAGTTATCTAATAATGGGTATCGGAATTTTTGTGGTTTTATTGACGCCATGGTTTAAAAAATTATTAAATGAAAGTGTAGTTACACTTGATAAGAAAATTCCTGTGCAAATTCCTGATCACCCATTATAAAATCCAGCGAATAAGCATATTGGTCTAAATCTTTTCTTTGTCTGTTTTTTTCAATAATATTTTTTAGTTGCGCGGGGTTGTTTAATAATTTTTTAGACTCATAGTAGGTATCTGATAACCATAAAGCGTCTAATAGCCACCAGACATTTTCTTCTTTATCAAGAATACCTAATGCATCAAGATTATTTTGCAGTATTAAAAAATTGAATCGTGCGATGGCTGTTATCATTCCTTGATAGGAATCAACGGTTAAATCATTATCAAGCAACCATTGCTCCAGTGCTTCTTTGGTGTGTAAGTGCTGTTGCTGGCGAAAAGAGTCGGAAGTTTCCTGTAGAATTTGCAATTGTGGCTGCAAATTCAGGTTTTGCGCATAGTGTTCAATTAACCACCAGCAGTGCGCAACACAATTATAAAGATGGTATTTTTTATTGTTTTGATTAGGAGAAGGTTGTTGTTTATAAGATATATAGTCGCCAGATAATTTCATTAATGAGAATAAATAATCTTGAGGTAGGAGTCCTTGTTTTTGTACTGATAATTTTTGTTGTATAAGTCTATGAATATAAAGCATGCGTATTATAAAGGCTTGTTTTTCTGAATCTTTACAATCATTTTCTTGATACCATGAGTCATTCTTAGCATGATAGAGTAAACCAAGGCTATTATTATCAAATAAAATATCTTGCTGTTCTGGATTTAGAATAATCTTTTCCTGAATAGCCAGATTGTAACAAGCAGATAGCAAATAGGCTAAACGGCGATTCAAGAGATAAGAATGGCCTAAGTAACGTGAAACCAAAGCAACTTTTTCTTGAATAGGTAGCCAGGAGTGGTAGCTAGAGAATGGACGGCACATAACATTTTTGTGCAAAGCGCGAAAAAAAGCGGTACGATGACATAAAAAATTATTTGAACTTGGTTGTAAATCAGCATACTTTATTTGTGTTATCGTTTCTAATAGTTGAATAGCATCCTGTTTTTTAGCATCTACTATGCCTTCTGATTTTATCCATTCGTATAAGGCTTGATACTGTCTGGTATTAATTTGCTCTTTTGTCAGTTCTAAAGCAATTTGTAAAGTGCGTTTCTGATAAAAAAGTTTCTGTGCCTGACAATAAATG
>JBEPVU010000093.1:0-7528 GCA_041690855.1 Gammaproteobacteria bacterium
TAATGAATCAGTTGATAAAACTGTTAAGGCCGTTTTAACTGAAGTTGATAAAGATGTTACAAAGGAAGCTGTTAAGAATAATTTTAGAGAAAAAACTAGTTTTAATTTTTATAAGCAACGATTAGACATAAAAGAAAGTAAACAAATCGGTAATGATTTGCAGCATGGTTCCGAAAACAAAAAAAATGATTTTAAGTCAAAAATCATTTAATTGTATGACCATTTTTGAATTTTTATGTTTATTTATTATAAATTTGCTTGTTGTTTATTGAATTTAAATTTTGTACCATATTCTTTTTCTTTAAATATATAAAAAAATATGAGGTAAATATATGAATGCTATTGTTATGCAATATACAGGAGAAACATTGCCAGATAGTAATGAGCAATTAAGTATAGAGCGCTTGGAATATTTAAAAGGAAGATTAATGATGGCGATTGATCTTGTCACCAAACAGTTGAAAGTTAATAGTGACGAAAGTCCGATTATTATAAAGGCAAAAAATAGAATAAACGATATCCAGATAGAGTTAAACCAAATAGTAGAACAAATGAATCGATTGGCTACTAAAAATTCTAGTAGTGGACAGACATCAGAAAAAAAAATCCTATTCGATAAACAGCAAAAATTATTGCTTGAATATAAATCTATAAAAGATGCCCTACCAGTGATTCGTGAACACCATGAAAAATATAAAAAGGATATAATAACACTTAATACAGTTTTACAAGATATAGAGCAGCGTATAGAAAAAGCTGTCAATTCAGAACCATCATCTTTTGACTCTAACCAATCTATGTCAATGAGAAAAATTTTAAGAGCATAAGTTTATTTGTAAATATTTTTCTACTTATCCCATTATAAACTAGTCTAATTATTACGAAATCGCTATTTACGTTATTTGTTAGAACAATTGCCACGCTGCAAAACAGATGAACAACGCCGATTATTATTGCCGCAGCACTGCAAACTAATATTACAAACAGGACTAAATTAACTTCGCAAGTGTGTAGATGCTTTAACAGTTACAAATAAAAAATATATGTTCAATTTTATAAATCTATAATATAATTAAAAAATATTAAATTTATAAATGCATAGAAATTCTTCGTTTCATTTATCATATCTCGACCTACTGAAATTTGTTAAATTAACATATTTGTTATATTATTATGAAATGGACTATTGAGTATTACAGCCAAAGTGTTCAGGATTGGATAGGGAAACTGCCTGTTGGTATTAAGGCAGCATATGCCAGATTGAGTAGTTTATTACTAGAATTCGGAATAGATTTACGTTTGCCGCATTCAAGAGCAATGGGCAATGGATTGTTTGAATTGCGTCCTAAAGGAAAAGAAGGTATTGCTCGTATTTTTTATTGTACGTTAGTTGGCAGGCGAATTGTAATTTTGTATGGATTTATTAAAAAAACTGAAGTAACTGCTCGAAAGGAATTAGAAATTGCTATAAAGCGTATGAAAGAGATCAAAAATGAACAAAAAAAAACAGCGAATACTTCCTTCTAAAACACATGATGAAATGATAACGGAATGGATGACCGATCCTGCTTTTAAAGCAGAATATGACGCTTTAGATATAGAATATCAGTTACTGAAAGAAATGCTTCAAGCCAGAAAACGTGTGGGTTTAACGCAAGAAGATGTAGCTGAGCGGATGGGTACTAAAGCGTCTGCTGTTGCGCGATTAGAAGCTTCTGGTGTACAGACTAAACATTCGCCTAGTGTTAGTACCTTACGTAAATATGCCCAGGCAGTGGGTTGTGTGTTAGTGATTCATTTCAAGCCTTTCTCTAAAAAAAGCAGGCTTATGGCCAATAAAAAGAAATTCAATTAATATCATAATAAAAACATGTATTAATTTATAATTCATAATATAATGCGTAAAATAAAAATATATAAGCGCATTAAAATGTCTCAATTTATCCACCAACCCAACGACAAGTTCTTCAAACAATCCATGGCCGATCTCCGTGTTGCCAGGGAATTTTTTGCAACGCATTTGCCAGCAGAAATTTTACAAAAAGCTGACTTAACGACTTTAAAATTACAAAAAAACACTTTCATTGATAAAGCCTATAAAGGCCGGGAAGCAGATGTAATCTATACTCTTAATCTGGAGGATACATCCGCTTATTTATATGTACTTTGTGAACATCAAAGCGCAGTGGATAAAGGCATTGCCTGGCGATTGCTGGTTTATATTGTGCAGATTATAGAACAACATCGTAAACAAAACCCTAGAGAACCTTTGCCGATAGTTTATCCTCTGGTTGTTTATTCGGGTGAAAAACTTTGGGATGCACCGTTAGACGTGATTGAATTATTTGGCGAGCAGCAGGCATTAGCGCGTGAGCTCTGGTTGCGGCCGTACCAATTGATTGATGTCCATAGAATAGAAGATAAAAATTTAAGCCAACACTTATGGTCGGGTTTAATAGAGTTTGTGTTGAAGTATCAGTATGTACGAGACTTCGCTGAATACTTGAAAATACTATTGCCGTGGCTAGATAAGATTGAGCAGTGTGAAGGGGTGGATTTAGGCAAGAATGTGCTACACTATGTAGTAGCAGGTATTGAAGCCGATGATGAAAAGATATTTACTGAAAAAGCCAATGAATATTTGACATCAAAATTACGAGGTGAAAGTATGACATTAGCACAATTATTTGAAAAAGCAGGCTTTGAAAAAGGCTTAGAACAGGGCAAAACACTAGCACAGCAGGAAAAAGCCATTATCGCTAAAAAACTACTCGCCGATGGAATGCCCCTCCAGAAAATCGCCCAACTGGTAGACTTATCCCCAGAAAAAATCAGCACGCTATAGCCTGAATATAGTCATTACGATTGAATGTTCAGGTTGTAAACCATCTGCCGCAGGAGCGGCAAATGTTAGTATCAGACAGAAGTAACAATGGTTATAAAACAGGGGAGGCACCATGGATATATTCAGCCAATTTCCGCTCTCAACGTAATATTATCTTTTTAGGATCAAAATCAGGTTTAGGCAGTTTCATCTTAAACTTTTGCAATGTATCAACAATAATCGAAGTAATAATTAAATCACGCAACCAGCGTTGTTCCCCTGGAATAACATACCAGGGCGCATCTTCCGTTGAGCAACGATTAAATACTTCTTCATAGGCGATTTGATAATCTTCCCAGAAAGCGCGTTCAGTAATATCATCCATGCTGAACTTCCAGTATTTATGCGGATCGCTCAGCCGTTTTTGTAAACGCTCTTTTTGATAATCCTTAGAAATATGTAAATAAAATTTTAAAATAGTGACGCCTTCATCATGTAACATTGCTTCAAAAGCATTGATATGGTGGTAACGCTTTTCCCATTGTTTTTTCGGCACTAAATTTTTAACGCGTGCTATTAAAACATCTTCATAATGTGAACGGTTAAAAATACCAATATGGCCACGTTCTGGTACTTGTTGATGAATGCGCCATAAAAAATCATGCGACCGTTCCAACGCTGAAGGCGCTTTAAAATTAGCGACATAACAGCCAGAGGGATCCAGGCCGCTGAAAATCTGCCGTATTGTGCTATCTTTGCCGCCAGTATCAGGCGCTTGTAATACAATCAGCAACGAACGCTGGTTTTCGACATAGAGTAATTCATGTAATTCTATTAATTTTTTCTGCAATATTTTAAATTGCTTGCGTCCTGTTTCTTTGCTGAGATCTGTTTTTTCAATAGTAGGGTAGTTTTTTAATTTAATTTTTGTGGCAGGGGCAATACGATAAGTTTCAAATTTCATAATAAATCCTTTTTTAAACGCAAAATGATATAACCTGAAATACCTGCCAGGCAGGAGCTGCTGAATACGCCTAAGCGTATTAATTCCATAGAACTTTCACTGTGCGCACCAAACGCTAAAGTACCTATAAACAAACTCATAGTAAAACCAATCCCACACAAACAAGCCACGCCATAAAATTGATACCAATTCGTTTTATCCGGTAATTGCGCTATTTTTAATTTAACGGCTAACCAGCTTGCACTGAACACTCCCAGTTGCTTGCCAAATAAAAGGCCGCAGGCAATGCCTAACGTTAAAGGATGCAGTAAAGCCTTCAGGTGAAGATGCGTTAACACTAAACCGCTATTGGCCAGCGCAAAGAGCGGTAAAATACCATACGCAACCCAGGGGTGTAATTGACGCTCTAAAGATTTATTACACTTTAACGGAATAGCAAAACCAGTAATAACGCCGGCAATAGTGCCATGAATACCGGCGTTTATTAAGCATAACCATAAACAAAAACCCATAACGCCATAAAACCAGAGTCGGCGGCAGCCGTAATAATTAATAAAAACTAATAATGTTGTGATTACTATGGCTAATGCAAGATAGATAAACTGAATATGATGCGTATAAAAAATCGCGATAATTATAATAGCGCCCAAATCATCTAAAATAGCCAGCGCCATTAAAAAGGTTTTTAGCGTTGAAGGGATGCTACGGCCTAATAACGATAATATACCCAGTGAGAAAGCAATATCGGTTGCGGTTGGAATTGCCCAGCCAGGATAATATTTCTGCTGCGGATAAATTACCAGGAAAAACAGTAAAGCCGGACAAAGCATGCCCCCCGCTGCGGCAATGCCAGGCAGTAAAAATTTTTTCTTGCTATTTAATGCGCCGATTAAAAATTCACGTTTAATTTCCAGCGAAACTAATAAAAAAAATAACGCCATCAGACCATCGTTAATGACAGCTAGTAAAGTAATGCTGTTATGCCAACCGGCGATTGTTAACTGAATAGGCTGATTAAAAAAACTGTGATAATAGAGGTGTACGGGTGCATTCGCTAAAACTAAAGCCAGCGCGGCGGCCATTAATAAAATAATGCCACTGGCCGATTCAATGTGAATAAATGCGCGTAGCCGGTTTATTGTTTCCACAGCGCTCCATTTTGCGCCACTTTTTGAATAATGCCTAAGCAAGCTTCGTGCGCAGTTAATTCAGCGGCATCTGCCGCAATGATTTTTAAATCAGTTGTTTTAATAATCTGGCGCTGTGGTTGCGTGGTGGTCTGCAGATGGCCATTACGCGTATTTTCTTCGCTGAATAAAGTGGTTTGTCCGCCTGTCATGGCTAGATAAACTAGCGCTAGTAATTCAGCGTCCAGCAAAGCGCCATGCAGATTACGGTGTGAATTATCTATATTATAGCGTTTGCACAGCGCATCTAAACTATTGCGCTGACCGGGATGTAATTGCCGAGCTAATGCCAGCGTATCAATGACGGTACAATAATCAGCAATTTTGCCATATTTTTTGCCGGTTATTTTACTGGCTAAACTTAATTCCATATTTAAAAAGCCTACATCGAACTCGGCATTATGAATAATTAATTCCGCACCGCGGATATAGTCAATAAAATCTTCCACAATCGCTTTAAACAATGGATGATTACGTAAAAAATCTTCCTGCAAGCCATGCACGGCTAAAGCGCCAGCTTCACTGGCGCGTTCTGGATTCATATAGCGCTGAAAATTATTCTGCGTTAAGCGCCGGTTTGCTAATTCCACACAACCGATTTCAATAACGCGGTTCCCTGCGCTGGTTTCTCTGCCGGTGGTTTCGGTATCTAAAACAAGTTGACGCGCCATTAGTATTACCTTAAAAAGGAAAAATTATCTTTTGTTAATGCCTCTAAACTTAAAGCATCATTTTTTTCGCCTGTTTTACGATTAGAAAACTCCACGTTATTTTTTTCTAACGTGCGTTCGCTTAAGGTAATACGAAATGGAATGCCAATTAATTCCATATCGGCAAACATCACGCCGGGGCGTTCATTGCGATCATCGAATAATACATCAAAACCTGCCGTTTGCAGTTGTTGATATAATGCATCCGCTTTGGCGCGTACGGTTTCAGAGCGATGATAATTAATGGGTACTAATGCCACTTGAAACGGCGCCATGGCCACTGGCCAGATAATACCGCGCTCATCATGATTCTGTTCAATCGCCGCCGCGACAATGCGGGACACGCCAATGCCATAACAACCCATTTCCATGGGAATATTGCGGCCGTCTTCAGCGGTAACCGTGGCGTTTAACGCTGCACTATATTTGGTGCCTAATTGAAAAATATGTCCTACTTCAATGCCACGCGCCATCTGTAAAACGCCTTTGCCATCGGGGCTGGGATCACCTACCACGACTTTACGTAAATCCACAATGCTGGAAAGTGGAACATCACGCTCCCAATTGACGTTGATTAAATGATAATTTTCTTTATTCGCGCCACAGACAAAATCCGCTAAATGAGCGGCAGCACGATCAATAATCACTGGCACTGTTAAACCCAGCGGGCCGATATAACCTACCGGACAACCAATTTTACCTTCAATAATCTTTTCATCCGCAAAGGTCAACGGCGCTGCAATTTGCGGGAGTTTTTCAGCTTTTAGCGGATTTAATTCGTGATCGCCACGTAACACTAAAGCCACAATCGGTGTTTCCGTACCATTGACTAATAATACTTTTACCGAATTTTCAGGCGGTAATTTTAAAAATTCACTGACCTCGGCAATGGTGCGTTTACCGGGCGTTGCAACTTCCTGCATAACGGCAGTGGGCGCAGGGCGGTTGCCTGCAGGTGCAATCGCTTCTGCTAATTCAACGTTTGCAGCGTAATGACTTTGATCACTGTAAAAAATAACATCTTCACCGGAATTAGCTAACACTTGAAATTCCTGCGAAGCGCTGCCGCCAATACTGCCAGTATCGGCATAGACAGCGCGAAAATTTAAACCTAAGCGTGTAAAAATTTTCGTGTACGCCTGATGCATGTCCTGGTAAGTTTTTTCCAGCGAAACTTTATCGGCATGAAAAGAATAAGCATCTTTCATCAAAAATTCCCGCGCGCGCATCACGCCAAAACGCGGGCGGATTTCATCGCGGAATTTCATATGAATTTGATAAAAGGTAGCG
The DNA here is from genome assembly GCA_041690855.1 of Gammaproteobacteria bacterium. GTDB lineage: Bacteria > Pseudomonadota > Gammaproteobacteria > CAIUAS01 > CAIUAS01 > CAIUAS01. The sequence continues at coordinate 6,976 of JBEPVU010000093.1, forward strand.
GGCAATTGTTTATAACTGCGCAATTCATGGCGTAATAAATCCGTGATCGCCTCTTCACACGTAGGGCTAAAACAAAACAAGCGTTCATGGCGATCGGTAATTTTTAATAAATCAGGCCCATATACTGCCCAGCGTTTAGATTCTTCCCATAATTCTGCGGGTTGAATTAACGGAATCATTAATTCCTGTGCGCCGATATTATTCATTTCTTCCCGCACAATCTGCTGGACTTTTTGCAATACGCGCAATCCCAGCGGCAGCCAGGTATAAAGCCCCGATGCTAATTTACGGATCATGCCCGCCCGCAGCATTAATTGATGGCTGATTAGTTCCGCATCGGCCGGTGTTTCTTTTAGAGTCGGTAAAAATAGTTGACTGGTACGCATGTTGGTTCTCTTGTTATTAAATAGTTTGTAGTGATAATAACTAAAATATTCAGTTTTTGCATTCATGGCGTATATGCCAGATGCACTTAGGAAGTGTGTATTTAAATTTCCTCTTTTCGCCTCTCCAGCGGGAGAGGCCGACCAGGCGTAGCCTGGGCGGGTGAGGG
>JBEPVU010000094.1:0-7517 GCA_041690855.1 Gammaproteobacteria bacterium
GGCTTAAGAGAGACTTGGAAACTTATCGAATACAAATAATATCCACAGAATGTTTAAACTTGCACCAGATTTTATCAGCAGTCAGCACGGGCAAGTTTTCTATTTGTGCTAAAGCTAGACAGGCGCGATCCCCTAAAGATAAGCCATAAGCCTTAGTAGTTTTTCTTAAATTAGCTGTGATATAGGCATGCTGTTGATCAAAAACAACAATGTCTTTCACCAGCGTTGCTATAATAGCTTCTGCTTCTGACTCCGGCATTCCAATGCTGATCAGCACTGCTACTACCTCTGACAAATTAACGGTAGACATCATGCTATCAGGCAGATGTTGCTCAACTACTTTATAGCCTGGTTCCTGATTGAGTAGCGCCAGTATGGCCGAAGCGTCTAAAACAATTTTTTTATTCATTCTGCTCGTCCTCTCGCCGTAAAGCCGCCAGTTTTTCAGTTAAAGACTGGTCTTTAGCATACTGTTTAACCAGTGATTGAGCGCGCTTAAGCGAAAGCTTTAAACTGAGTAGATGCAATTCGTTATTCTCAATTCGGATAATTAACTCTTCCCCTGGCTCAAGATGTAACATCTTCCGGCAAGCCACAGGAATAATAATCCTACCATTTTTATTTAATTTGGCTCTATATTCATTCATGTCAAATCTCTAAAAAAACGTCATATTAATAATATTAGGCACTTTTTATAGATATGTCAAATAGAGGGAACATATTACCTGGTCATTTAAGACTTTCTTAAGCTTTTTGAGGTATACTGGTGGCAATAGATAGCTTTGGAGTTTACACATGACTGAAAATGAAGTTTTTTTAGAGACTTTTTTAGCGAAGCATTTTTCTGGTATCGTTTTTCCAGAGGCTATCAAAGCGAAATTTTTAAAAAAATGTAAAGAACAAGATATTTATATGGCTGGCTTATCCTCTTTTGTAAAAGAGCCGCTTATTGCTGCCATAGCATTATCATCACAAGATAAGGAACATGATATTGATTATAAATTCGACGTCATTTTTACAGTAATGACTCAAAAATTAGCAGAAGAAAATCGTTTCCTGAAATGGCAATTTAGTAAAGCCACTAAAGACAATTCTATCGCGCATCCACAACCTACTATTGCTCAGCGCTTAGAAACTAATAAGCCAATTCCTGACAATTATTGGTTACAGACCGATGATATAATAAACGCACTAGAACCTTTATCTTTAAGATCAGAAATTTATATTCATTCGCCTGTTACTAAAATCGATGCTAGCGTTGAAGCCTGCATTAAAGCTGCTTTAAATACCACAGCTAAAATAGCTTATGTTACCGTAGCAAGCGGTGGTCATTGGACATTGGAAATTTATCAAAAATCAAATAACAAAATTACCGCGACACATTATAATCCACGCGGCGATGGCAAATGCGGGGATGATGTTGTCAATAAAATTTATAATCATGTGCAAGAAACATTTAATGAAAATCTGGATTTTGGATTACCAGCCAATGCCAGCTCGGTAGCACTGAGAGAACAAACCATTAAATTGAACCAGAAGAATGTTAAAAAAATCGAAAATGTTGCTGAAAAATCCATTAAATCGACAGAAATATCTAAAGCGATTAACCCTGGCAAAATAAACGCTAATACTAATAATAGTATACTTAACTTCCAAACCAAAACATCTTCCAACGAATTTGATAAGCTTTGCCAGCAATGGAACGCCCTGGCAAATCATGTACTGGATGAGCTTGCTCATTGCTCCGATGAAGAAAAAGCTAAACGTTGGGATAAATTTGTTAAGGACGCTACGGTTAATATTCAAACTAAATCTCAGAATTCGACTGTATTTCAGCAACATCAAACTGCTACAGGGATTACCAACTACAGCAATTGCCGCCAGGAAGAGCAAGAAAAAAATTCATTGCCTAACAATTTCACCCCTGAGCTTAAAATTTAAACTGCTTTTATCTCATACTTCATCACCAACGGCGCATGATGGTTTACTGGGCGCTACGCCTCACAAGTGCGCAAGGATTTGTTGTATTCAGATAGAAGATTGATTTAAAGCAATACTACGTTTCGTAAGCTAATCCAAAGGAAAAGTCTTTTGGTCATTTTCTATCCATTTCGTGTTAGCTTTGCGATTTAACTACGCTAATAATTTACTATTTGTCAAAAATATCTTGCAAATGAAAAATTTCAGTATATTCTTAGCGCCTCTAGGCAGGAAGTATCTTCCTGTGGCTCTTTAACAATTTCTCCGTAGGCTGTTCCCAGTAAATAGCTTTTATATGCTCATATGAAAGCCGATTCAATTGAAAAATTGAATCTGTTAACGTGATATATGTCTTTTGCAAATTCGAAAGTTTGCGTTAAGTATGCTATGTACTGTTCGGTACATACTTGATGTTCAAACGCCTTTAAAACTAAGCAGCGATTTCTTCACGCCCTTCGTTACATAAAGTGTTTTAGTCGAAAAAAAAAGAGGCATCGTGTTTACAAGTCTTTAATCCGAAACGGTAAAGTAACGGTGAAGAGTTTTAGGTATGGGCTTGTGTGGTTTCTGATTTTTCCTTTCGGGTCGGCTGCGTGTTGGTAACGGGCACGTTATGTGCCGAATTTACTAACCAAAAGGAGAAAAATATGTCAGTACATTTGTTAAAGAAAAGCGATTAAACTTTTAAAAGAAGCAAAATCGCAGATCAATAAATCAGAAATCCGTACTCACGAGGTGATAGAGCAAGCAATTAAAATAATAGAAGAAAAGTTGGTTATGCCGGTAGACAATAATGCATCATTAGCATTTTTTGTATTACTTATCTTGGATGATGTATTTAAACACTTACCTTCCATATTAGCTTTAATTCGCTCGCTCCATTCTTCGTAGTACCAAGCCCTATTTAAGAAAGGTTTTATTTTATGAATTTAGGCAGAGCAATTAAAATAATTAGGACTGCTAGGAATTTTACCCAACGTGACCTAGCGAAAAAAGCTGGACTATCTGCTTCATACTTATCTTTATTGGAAAAAGGGAAGCGCGATCCAAATATTTCTGTATTAGAAACTATCTCTCAAGCATTACATATACCCTTGACAGTATTAATTATTATCGCGGCAGAAGAGCATGATTTGCCTGAATTGGGCAAAAAATTGTCAGATAAGTTAATTAAACTGGCTTTCGAGGCTATAAACAATGAGCGATAACCTGTCAGCATTATATCCTTATAATCGTGTTGCTAAATTATATACAATAGAAAAAGCGCTCGGAGTTAATATACTTCTGTTAAGAGAAATAATTTTACATATCAATTCTTATTACTATCAAAATCCACCAGATAATAAAGGAAGAATTACACATTCTGTTCGAGAGCCCCTTAAAACCATTCAAAAAAAAATAAAAAATTTTTTTTTAGATAAAGTTATTTATCCACCTTATCTACATGCTTATATAAAAAAGCGAAGCCCAATCACCAATGCTCAAGCCCACTTAAACAAAAAAAAGCTGATTAATGAAGATATTTCAAAATTTTTTGATAACTGTAATGCTCGTCTAGTTTTTAATATTTGCAGATGTTTTTTTAACTTTTCCATAGAAGTTGCTAAATTATTAACACAATTGACTACCTTAAATGGTAAGCTGCCACAAGGCACTCAAACAAGTCCTAGCTTATCTAATTTAATATTTTGGAAAGATGAACCTATTTTAGTAGAAAAACTCGAAAAAATGGAACTTACATATACTCGTTACGGTGATGACATTACAGTTTCTTTAAATAAGAACTCAATCAGCCAAGATCAAACAAAAATTATCGCATCAATCTACGGCATGATGTTTAAAAATCAGCTAAAACCAAAAAGAAAGAAGCACAAGATATACAATTCGGCAAATAGAATGCTTGTTAATGGGCAAATAGTTAATAGCACACGAGTAACTCTTGGCAAAAATGTAGAAGGTAAAGATTATTTGTTAAATGTACGCGCTGCGATTCATAATTTAGAAAAAACACAAGCTGAATTAACGATGATTGAACGTGAAAATAAATATCAAAGCATCCTCGGTAAATTGAATCATATACAACGTTATAATAGTAAAAAAGCGACTGATTTAAAAATAAGACTAGAGAAAGTAAAAGTAAGCGTTAAAATTCCAGTTTCTTTACCCATCACTTAAATAAAAAAGTAGTCTCTAGCTTTTCAGTATCAAATTTCCTTAACGAGCGTTTATGAGAACGCTTAAAACTGAGCAAAAACTAGTTATAACGATTGATTGGAGACGAATTTTTCTACTTCTGGCAGGAATTTAGTAATCGCGTGTGCAATTTCGGGGCGTAGCGCACAGTAAACCATGATCCGAAAACCGTAGCGCCTAAATGAAATCAATCATCAATAAACGTTGCCGGCTCAACCTTAAAGCGCTTAGCTAGCAACTTGATCTGTCGCAAATTCAAGATGCGCTTACCATTGAGTATTTCAGACAGAACCCCTTGGCTAGCAATTTCAGGCAAATCCGCTTGGGTTAACTGCTGCGTATCCATTAAAAATTGCAGTGCTGCAATTCCTCTAAATTTGGGTTTTTTAATTTTTGCTGCCTCATAAACACTAATAAGATTACTGACAGCATCAACCAGCCCCATAAAAGGGTGTTTTTCGTCCTCTCCAACAATATCAAGCAGTTCATCAAGACGCGCTACTAGCCAATGATACGTATGCTCATTTTTTGGATAGGTCAAAACAGGCGCAACATATTTCCAGTACTTAATTGCCTGTGACAAAATATTATCTGCTCTAATTTGTGCATAATGCATAGCATTACCTCTTATTACTTCCATAGTCCTTTATCGTATTCTTTATGAGTAAGAATGTGACGAACATAAAGTTTCTGACGATTAAAATGAACGCTCACAATTAATCGAAGTTTATTACCGCTTATGTCAAACACATACAAACTCCCTACTTTATCCAAGCTGCCAAAAACTTTTTTCATGGCTGCAAAATTATCAAATTTATTCTTACTAATAATGCGATACCATCCCTCTAAAGCCCCAGCACATTCTGGAAATCTTTTCATTGCATCCCAAATGCGCTTTTGAGTAATGATATGCATCTATTATTAATCCTTGTTTTTAATATAGTATAAATCTCAAAATGAGATAAAACAAGAGGTGCATAACTTAAATTTGTATCTCATACTCCATCACCAACGGCGCATGGTCTGAAAACCGTTGCGCCTTATAAATTTCGGCGGTTTTTACTTTATCGGCCAGCCCGGGCGTTATGATCTGGTAATCAATCCGCCACCCTACGTTTTTTGCCCAGGCCTGGCCGCGGTTCGACCACCAGGTGTATTGATCGAGTTCCTGATTAACGACACGAAAAGCATCGACAAATCCCATTGAGTCAAAAACCTTATCCAGCCAGGCACGCTCTGCCGGCAAAAATCCAGAATTTTTTTGATTGCCGCGCCAGTTTTTTAAATCGATATTTTTGTGGGCGATATTCCAATCGCCGCAGATAATAAATTCGCGTGGCTGCTTTTTAATAGTCTGCAAAAAAGCTTCAAAGCACTCCAGAAATTCAAATTTAATCGCCTGCCGCGTTTCGCCGCTGCTGCCGGAAGGCATATAAAGCGAAGCAATACTAATATGGTTAAAATCAATTTGAATATAACGGCCTTCATTGTCCGCGATTTCCCAGCCTAACCCTGTTGTTATTTTTAAAGGTTTATGCCGCGTATAAATCGCTACGCCGCTATAACCCGGTTTTTGTGCATCAAAAAAATACGCGTGATAGCCCTCAGGATGAATCGTTTTAGCAAGTTGATGTTCCTGCGCTTTGGTTTCCTGCAGACAAACCACATCGGCGTTTTGCGCCAGCATCCATTCAACAAACCCTTTGCGGGCGGCTGAACGAATGCCGTTAACATTTAAGGTAATAATTTTCATTAAATTAAAAAGGTAATTTTAATTGATTATCTAACGTCAGTAATTGCTCGCGGAATAACGCTTGAATGCGTTTTAATCCCGCGTCATCATCCGCTTCAAAGCGCAAAATTAAATAAGGCGTAGTATTAGAAGGGCGGATTAAACCCCAGCCATCTTTAAAATCAATACGCAATCCATCAATGGTGGTCGCAACACCTTCGGTAAAACATGCATGCTTTTTAAAATTTTCCATAAAAAGAAATTTCTGTTCTTCCGCAATCGGTAATTTTAATTCAGGTGTATTAATACTATCCGGCAATGCTTTAAAAATAGCGCCTATTGAACGCTGCGCTTTGGCTAAAATTTCTAATAATCGCACTGCCGCATAAATACCATCGTCAAAACCATACCAGCGTTCTTTGAAAAATAAATGGCCGCTCATTTCACCTGCGAGTGCTGCTTGAGTTTCGCGTAATTTGGCTTTAATTAATGAATGGCCAGTTTTCCACATAATCGGTTCGCCACCGCTAGCGCGAATGACATCCGCTAAATGGCGCGTGCATTTCACATCATAAATAATTTTTGCGCCCGGATTGCGGGTTAAAATATCCTGCGCAAATAACATCATTTGCCGGTCTGCCCAGATAATATCGCCTTGTTCCGTTACTACGCCTAAACGATCGGCATCGCCGTCAAAGGCTAATCCCACATCGGCTTTTTGCGCACGTACGGTGTTAATTAAATCTTGCAGATTTTCCGGCACACTCGGATCGGGATGATGATGCGGAAAATTTCCATCCACTTCACAAAATAATTCTATTGTTTCGCAACCTAACGCTTTGAATAATTGTGGCGCTACCGCACCTGCAATACCATTGCCGCAATCAATAGCTATTTTTAAGGGACGTGTTAATTTAATATCCTGCGTAATGCGTTCAATATAAGCCGGAATAATATTCTGTGTGCTTAAGCGGCCATTGCCTTGCGTAAAATCACGCTGTTCAATACGTTCATATAATTTATAAATTGCTTGGTCGGCCAGCGTTTCACCATCAAGCATTATTTTTAAGCCATTATAATCGGGGGGATTATGACTGCCGGTTAACATCACGCCTGAATGGGTTTTTAAATGATGTGTTGCAAAATATAACACCGGCGTTGGCGCGGCGCCGATATCAATCACATCACAACCACTATCACATAAGCCCTGGCTTAAGGCTGCAATCAACAGCGGCCCCGATAAACGGCCGTCACGCGCAACTACTACGGTCTGCTGATGACGGGCTTGCGCTTCGCTGCCAATGCTTAAGCCTATCGCATAAACACTTTCCGGCGTTAAGGTCTGGCCGACAATGCCACGGATGTCATAAGCGCGGAAAATAGCGCTGGAAATGGTCGCTGGAATGGAATATTTCATAGGATTAAGTCAACAGGCCACTGGAAAGCCGGTTTTATACCGTTTTGAAGCATGAGTCAATCAAGAGCTTTAAGGTTCCCTTAAGGTAAGTTTGTTAGAATGTTCAAATCTCAGCAGGATACAAAAATTTAAATAAGCTGCTTTTCGCCTCTCCAGCGGGAGAGGCCGACCAGGCGTAGCCTGGGCGGGTGAGGG
>JBEPVU010000095.1:0-7513 GCA_041690855.1 Gammaproteobacteria bacterium
CCAGCCTGATCAAAAGATTCAAAAGATAGCCGTATCTGACTGAGGGCATTCAAGAAAAGGCGACAACTTTCTTCTAGAAGTATGCGTTCATTTCCTTTTTTTGCTTCTTCTTGTCTTTTGTATTCTCTAAGCTTTTTGGCTTTCTTTTCTCTGGTATCGCTGCCATGCTTGTTAGATGATTTTTTGTGTTCTTGTTTTTGGTTATTGATTGGAGTCGCGGAGTTTTCCACTACTATGGGTATTGATACTGGATTCTGCGTTTTCGTGGATTGATGCTTTTTATCTTTTTTTGTGAATAATTTTTTAAATTGTTTTGCGAACTTTGGCATGGTCTTTTCCCCTAATAGTTACGGATAATGTTTACATGTTATCCATAACTATAGTCCATGCTTTGAATTTTTCTATTCGCTCTTAAATTTTCATCCAGGCCGCGGCGACATCTAACATACGGTTAGAAAACCCCCATTCATTGTCATACCAGGCCAGGACTTTGACTAAGTCTCCGATCACTTTGGTCTGACCGGCGTCAAAAATGGATGAGGCTGGATTGTGGTTAAAGTCAATTGAAACCAAACTTTCCTCATTGTAACTTAAAATGCCGTGTAATGCACCCTCCGAGGCTTTTTTGAGTATCTGGTTCACTTCTTCAACGGTGGTATCCCGTCTGGCATGGAAAGTTAGGTCTACTACGGAGACGTTAATAGTAGGCACACGCATAGCAAAACCATCTAACAAACCCGTCAATTCCGGCAATACCAGGCCGATAGCGGCGGCGGCGCCCGTTTTGGTCGGGATCATAGAATGGGTGGCGGAGCGGGCGCGGTGCAAGTCGCTATGATAGGAATCGACCAGTACTTGATCGTTGGTATAAGCATGAATGGTAGTCATTAACCCATTGATTATACCCAGTTTTTCGTGCAGAGGCTGAACCAGCGGCGCCAGGCAGTTGGTCGTGCAGGAGGCATTGGAAATAATAGTATCGCTGGCTTTTAAAGTCTGATGATTGACGCCATAGACGATGGTAGCGTCCACTTCTTTGCCAGCCGGGGCGGAAATCAGTACTTTTTTAGCGCCGGCAGTTAAATGTGCGGCAGCTTTGTCGCGGCTGGCGAACAGGCCGGTACATTCAAACACCACATCAACCCCTAATGCGCCCCAGGGCAGGTTTTGCGGATTACGTTCGGCCACTACGCGGATGCGGTCGCCATTCACTATTAGATAATCACCCTCGACCTGCACGTCACCCGAAAATTTACCGTGTGTGCTATCATAACGGGTCAAATGAGCATTGGTTTGTACGTTACCCAGGTCGTTAATCGCCACAATCTGGATTTCCTGATGGCGCCCAGCCTCATACAAAGCCCGTAAAATGTTCCGGCCAATACGCCCATAACCATTGATTCCTACTTTAATTGCCATTGTAATGCCCCTTTAAATTAAAAATTTTCTTTGATTGTATCAGAGACAGGGTTTAGGTTAAATAATGAGATTATTGATAAGGAAACTACCATATTGTGCCGCATTGTGCCGCATTGTGCCGCATTGTGCCGCATTGTGCCGCATTAGTTTTTTACACGGTACCACCTTTTTGCACGTGCCTGTCCTTTTGAATTAATAAAGCCCATCTTCTTTAAGGTCGCTAAATCTTTACGTAACGTTCTTTCCGCCAGCGGCTCAGATAATAATATTCTTATTTCGGTTGCACTGAGTCCTTTTTGTTCTTCTAATAATGTAAATATCCTCTCTAATCTAGGATATGCTGCTAAATTATTGCTAATTTGTTCTTCCTGATTTGTTGCAGGTGTTTTAGTAGCAAGGCTTTTTTGAAATCGAAATTGTACTGCAAAGCCGCCTGAATATTCTTCAAAATCAGGTTCAGGGAGATTTGCTTGATGGCATACTTCAATCATTTTATTAGTGCCGGTTCCCCAGGTTTCAATATAACCTCTGGCATGAAATACTTTCGAAATTAATTTGTTTCTTGGCAAAGAGTCATGCCTGTTTTTGAGGGCTTCTATATTTAATTCATGCGGTAAGGAACCATTATTCCATAATTCCAGACGGTCATCATAAATTGCTAAGGAGATAGAAGCAGAACGATTTGCGTAATCGCGATGACAGATAGCATTGATGAGCGCTTCTCGAATGGCAAGTACGGGCAAAGCGGGTATATCAGTGCGTTTAAGCTGGTTGGGACTAAAATTACTGGCAATAGGTAAATGTCTTCTAAGAAAAATATCTGCTTCGCTTAAAATCTTAAAAGCATTAGCATAAATATGCTGATTATCAATAAAATCACCTAGTTTATTAGTACCTTGAAACCTTGCCATTTTAATCATGCATTGTGGAAAAGCTGGAAATATTTCTTTGGCAAATAAAACGATGGCGGCGCGTTTTATTTGCCCTTGCCAGATGAGACCCATGCGCTGTAAAACTTCTTCCACATTTTCTTTTAAAGCGCTGGCAGGAATACGATTTTCTCGTACGCCTTCTGTCACTGTTCGCAATATTTCTTCTTGATCAAGTGATGTTATTGAGTAACCACCAACAACTGCTTCCTCCCAGACATGATTTAATTGTCCTCTTTTAACGAGCATTTGCTCATAACGGTGTTGAGGCATTTTTGAAGTTGTTGATTGCATTCGCTGGAAAGGCCTGCCGTCATAAACATACGGAGCATGTGCGCCAGCCGGTGTCTGCATGATAATCAGATATTTGTTATTAGGGAGTGGTTTATATTGAATGTTGATGTTTACAGGTGGTTCTACTTTACTTAATTCTCTTGCAATTTCCTGGCGCGTATTATCTGAAATTTCTTGACCGAGTATCTGTCCATTATTGTTAATGCCAATAAGAACAGAACCTCCCTGATGATTTAAGAAGCCGCATAAAGTCATAACGGCTTCTTTTAATTGACTGGTAGATTTTTTGAATTCTAAAATATCAGACTCGCCAGACTTGATTAAATTACTCAATAAATTACTATCCATAAGAAGCATACCTGTTTAAAAAGCAAACTGATTTAGTATATCCTGTATAGCATAAAACTTAAAATTCTTTTTACATAAATTATATGACTGATAGCTGGCAGCCTGATTTCATCACGCGATTACCTTTGTTTGAAAGTTTAACCAGTACTTATCCGGCAGACTGGCCTACTTGCACAGCATGGCCAACGATAGCCGATTACAATCAGTACCTGGCCAACGCTGAAACCCCTATAATCAATAGCAATGGCCAGCCGATATACTGTGTTTCTCAAATACGTAAAAGCCAGGCGTTTATGGAAGGTTATGAACCCCGTATTTATCTGCACGGTGAATTAATGACGCGCGTCGAAAACTGGCATGATTTTTTTAATATGCTGGTATGGCGCACGTTGCCCAAAATAAAAGCCGCGATGAACGCCTGGCAATATCAATTGTTAAAACAACGCTTGCCTGCGCAGACTAAGCGCACGCCGCTTGAAAATATTCTGACCCATCTGGATGAAAATGGTGTTATTGTGGTGAGCAGCGATCCGGTATTAATCGAATTGTTAAAAATGCAGCGTTGGCAGGATTTATTCTGGCGGCAGCGAGCAGCCGTTAAAGCCAATATGCGGTTTTTTATTTTAGGTCATGCGTTGTATGAGAAAAGTTTAAACCCTTATATTGGCATGACGGGCAGCGGTATTGCATTCACGATGCCAGCCGACTTTTTTAGCAATTCTTTAACGCAACAATTGCAGGCAATGGATATGCACATCAGCGCTTGTTTAGCGCAAGAAAGTTGGTTAAAAAATTTAACTAAATTACTGCCAGTGCCAATCTTAGGCATTCCCGATGTGTGGCCGGCGAATGCAGACTATCATTTTTATGAAAATAAAAATTATTTTCGTGAGAAAATCAGTGATAAATGCTAATCCTATGCATATGAATAGAAAACGATTTCTAATATTAAAAAATAATTACAGATTTTAATCGCGGTTGACACCTTCTTGTACTCTGGTGAAATGAATAGAAATTTTGAAAAGTAAAAGATAAAAAGCATAGTTACTTAAGCTAAATAATCGATTAGAAATTAACTCGTTAACTAACTGTTCTGTAGCTGGCAAGCTAAAAATGTAATCTAATCGAATAAAACAATCATCTAATTCTCCTATTGCTGGAATAAAGAAAAAAGAAGCATTTTTTTGTTTCTTAATAGAATTAATATGATTTAATACTATCTCTTTTTCATACTTTTTCAACAAATTTTCTTCGTATTTTTTTAGGTTATGAATTGGAGTAAACGATAGAAAAATTGGAGAATGAAGACGTTTGTTATCGAATGAAGAATCGCAAGTGTTGCTCAGCAAAAATCCCTTAACTTTATGCAAACATTTTTGTTGATAATCTGGCATTGAAATTTCTGCATATCCATCTCCTTGAAATAGATGTGGTTCATTTTTAAGGTGAGCAGTGTAAAATCTCTTATCTAAATTAGATGGAAAAGAGCTTAGCTCATTAAATAGCTTGTTCTGTTCTTCGATTGAAAGATATTTAGGAAGATATAATCTAAAATCATTAAGTGTGTCTAACATTAGGCAAGAGTATCCCAGAAATTTTCTAAAAATACTTCATCAAATTCAGGTGGTGTGTTTTCAAGTTCGGATAAAAATTTTTGGGCGAAATTATATATTTTAAGATAATTACTTAATTCTTTTTGAAGCATCCATTCTCCTCCTGTACTTTGAGCCCCTATTAAAGAGGATATAGTAAAACAGGTTGACTTATACTTCAGTTGTTTATCAATAATTAAATTCCCAAGATGAAAGCCAAATGGATTTGCCACCGAGGAAGCTGTCGTAACTAAAACAACCATGATTCTGTTAAGAATGCTAGTGCCAAAACCATTTTCAGTATATTGAATGCTCATTTATTAATAATCCGGATTAAATTTTTTTAAGAAATCGTCTTTAAGTACCGCAAAGAAAATTTGCTTTTCTACCTCATGCGCTGAATCAATAACATCCTTAAAATTATCCATAATATTTGTAATATTTTCACTGACAATATCCACATCAAAACTAGATCCTTTGATACTTCCATTAAGGAGAGCAGTATTTGCAAACTGTATTACACAGCGGAAAGCATGAAAATCAAACTCGGTTCTAAAAACATTTTGACATCCAATTAAAGAATTTTCTGCAAGAGACAAATTAATCTTAATTTTATCAAAAATATCAATATCTTTAAAAAATGAAATATATCTAAGGCCAATACGAAGTGGTTTACTTATAATATTTAATTCTTTCATTGCGTTAAATATCCATATGATTTGCTCGAAATATTTAGTCCAGCCTTTATATTCTTGAGGACAAACTATTGAGAAACATTTAGGACCAAATTGAAAATTAAAATCCTCGCTAATTAAGCGATACTGAGGGCTAAATTTTAAATTTGGATCATTGTCGCGTATAAATGATGGTAATTCCATGATTGGAAGTTTTTCAAGCTTGGGAAATTTCTGCTCTAGTTTATTAAAAACAATGCCAGGAATTACCTCAGCAGGTTGATTGGAATCAAATCTTAATTCTACAATAGCCTCGGTAATTGGACATGGGCTAATCTTTTTGGGAATACGTATTGTATTAAAATTCATTGATACCTGCCTTTAATTTATACCCTATTAATTACTAGCTCTTCATTAATTAAGAATACGCATTTGAATACTAATTGCTATTATTAACATAGCATTTTTAAAGTTACCTTACCATGAGCTAAATAATTGAAAGTTGTCAGTATTAATCTATCTTTAAGTAAAATGCAAGTAAAAAAATATAATTTATGCACTAAACCGAATGTAAATACTTGCTTCATCGTATTTAATTAGAATATAAAATTGGTCAATATTATATTTTTGGTTTCTTCTAAACAGTCCTCGAGGTAAGATAAATTTTACTTTTATAATTGGTTGTTTTAGAAAATATTCATGAAATATCAAACAAAACTATTTATTCTCTTAGTCAGTTTAACGCTGCTCACCAATGGCGTATTGCTGACGCTGTTTTATAACGAAGCACAAGAGCATTTACAACAGCAGATGGATGCTAAGGCGTTATCAATAGCTGCCACGGCGGCGGTGGCTATTGATGGCGATGCATTAGCGCGCTTGCAGGTGCGTCAGGATGAAACAACGCCGCTGTATCACCAATATGAAACGCTGTTGCGGAAAATCCGCGATAATAACCGGCGTTCGGACACGTATGTAAAATATATCTATACACTTATGGGCAATCCCCACAACGCTAAACAATTGTTATTTGGTGTGGATGCTGAAGAACGGGGAGCGGATAAATCGCATATCGGCGATGTTTATGATTTTCATAGCGCCAAACCTTTTTTGCTGGCGGAAACCGCCGTACAGCCTGGCTTTGTGGGTGATCAATGGGGCAATTGGCTGACGGCGCATGCGCCGGTTTATAACAAAAAAGGGCAGTTGGTAGGTGCTGTGGCCGTGGATATTGACGGCCATTATGTCACGGCAAGATTGAATCATTTACGCCGCGTAGGTTTTTTAGCCTTGGCTTTTTCAGTGTTGTTAGCTTTATTACTGGCCTGGTTGCTGGCGAAACGCGTGACCCGGCCGCTGAAACATGTTTGCGCTACGTTAGTTGAAATTGGTAAAGGCGATTTAGCCATCAAAATGAATATCAGGCGGCATGATGAATTCGCTGAAGTGGGCAAAGCCATTAATTTAATGACCATAGGATTGCAGCAGCGTGAAAACTTAAAAATGAGCCTGGCGCGTTACGTTTCTAACCAGGTGGCTGAAAAAATAATCGCAACGGGTCAATTGCCGGAAGTGCAGGGCGAGCACCGCAAAGTAACGGTATTATTCTGTGATGTGCGCAACTTTACTGGCTTAGCGGAAAATCTGGCGCCGGAAGCGGTAGTCGCTTTATTAAATGAAGCGTTTGAGCAAATGATAGAGGCTATTTTTAATTATCAGGGCATGCTGGATAAATTTTTAGGTGATGGTTTTATGGCAATTTTTGGCGCGCCGCTGGATGATCAGGAACAAGAGGAACATGCTATTAAAGCAGCGCTGGCGATGCAACATGCCCTGACAATCTTGGCTGAAAAATGGCAAATAGAATATGGTATTCATTTTCGTGTGGGTATTGGTATTAATACAGGTGTCGCCATTGTCGGCAATATCGGTTCCCAGCAGCGGATGGAATATACGGCGATTGGTGATACCGTGAATCTGGCTGCGCGTCTGGAATCCGCGACTAAAGAATTAGGTGCGCCTATTTTAGTGAGTGAAACCACCTATCAAGGCGCGGCGGATAAATTTAATTTTAAATCCCTGGGCGCTATTAATGTTAAAGGTCGTCAGCAGGCAGTATTAGTTTATGAAGTAGAAGCCCATGTTAACACGCAATAATTTAATTTTTCGCCCGTTAAAACAAGAAGCCTATCTGACTACCTGGCAGGCCATGCGTACGTTTACCGACACGCGTACGCCGGAAACGGTGGATGAAATC
>JBEPVU010000096.1:0-7496 GCA_041690855.1 Gammaproteobacteria bacterium
TGGCGTTTAAATAGCAACAATAATGAAGGTGTTATCGTAGCGGTGAAGCCGCGCCAGAGTTTATTAATACGGCCGGTTGCGCCTGGCAAAAGCAAAGCGATTGCAGCGAATGTGAGTCAGATGATTTTAGTCGTGGCTGCGCAACCGCGGCCTGCGAGTAATATGGTGGATAGTTATCTTGCGGCGGCCGAAATTAATCATTTACACGTTACAATTGTTTGCAATAAAAGTGATTTATTGTCCGCGCAAGAACATCAGGATTTATTAACGCTATTAACTATTTATCGTCAATTAGATTATCCGATTATTTTTGCGAGCGCACATCGAGAAGAAGGTTTGGTAGAGTTGCAGCAACAATTAAAACAACATACCAGCATTTGTGTCGGGCAGTCGGGCGTGGGTAAATCTTCTTTAATTGCTTGTTTATTACCGCGTGAAGCGGTGCGGGTAGATGTATTATCGCCCGTGGGAAATCATGGTATGCATACCACCACAGCCGCACGTTTATATCATTTACCGAGTGGCGGTGACTTAATCGACTCGCCAGGTGTGCGGGATTTTCGTTTATGGGACATGCCGCCGGAAAAAATTGCCGCAGGCTTTATCGAGTTTCGTGATTATTTAGGCCGTTGTCAGTTCCGTGATTGTAAACATGAAAATGAAAAAAATTGTGCGTTGCAGCAAGGCGTTGATGAGGGCTTGATTGCTGAGGCACGGTTAAAAAGCTATCGGCGGATTGTTACTCTGTTGCAAGAGAAATAGGAAAATGTTCTGTTTAGATTTTGTGTATTATTCCTTCCCCCTTTAAGGGGGAGGAGATTATAATACGCAACACCTAAGTGCTTTGAGTATATATTGCTCCTAGCGTATTATAATGCTAATTTGCTGCTCCCCTTTATTATAATCATTTATTTTATGTCAGATAATTTTTTCGCAGTTTTACCGCAATACTTAGCCCCGCAGCATTTACTATCACGTTTCGCAGGATTATTGGCGAATTGTGATCAACCCTGGTTGAAAAATAAGTTAATTGATTATTTTATGTGGCGTTATGACGTGGATATGAGTACGGCGCTTGAAACTGATCCACATCAGTATGCGACGTTTAATCAATTTTTCACTCGTCAATTACGCAGTGATGCGCGGCCTATTGTAGCGGGAGTCAATACGATTGCTTCACCCGCCGATGCTTGCATTAGCCAATTAGGCAGAATAGCGCAAGGTCGTATTATTCAGGCAAAAGGCTTTCATTATGATGTGCAGGATTTATTAGGCGGTTCTGCTGAAAGAGCGATGCCGTTTGCCGGCGGTTCTTTTATGACGCTTTATCTGGCGCCGAAAGATTATCACCGTGTGCATTTGCCATTGGCGGCAGAATTGCAGGAAATGATTTATGTGCCTGGCCAGCTTTTTTCGGTAAACCCATTAACCACTACTACTGTGCCACATTTATTTGCGCGTAATGAACGCGTTGCAATGATATTTAATACAGCAGTTGGGCCTATGGCGGTAGTAATGGTAGGCGCTATGCTGGTGGCGAGTATTATTAGTGCCTGGGAAGGCGTTATTGCGCCAGCGCGGGATAAGAAGGTGCGCGTGTGGGATTATAGAACGCAGACTAAAACGTTGGCGAAAGGTGAGGAAGTGGGGCATTTTCAATTGGGATCGACCGTGGTTGTTTTGTTTGGTAATGAGAATCTGCAGTGGGTGGAAGGTTTAAAAGCAGATCAGGCTGTTCAGTATGGGCAATTGCTGGGACAAATTCATGCTTAACCAGTGGAAATAGCTGAATTTCACCTCTCCCCCCGGGAGAGGTCGCCGCAAAGCGGCGGGTGAGGGAGCTCTTATTAGCATGCAATTCCTTGTTGAAGAAAGCTTTTTTAATTCCCCTCACCCGCCCAGGCTATGCCTGGTCGGCCTCTCCCGCTGGAGAGGCGAAAATATCAGCTATTCCTGCTGCTTTACGGAAATGGCTGATACTTAACTTTGTTGAATGCTGTATGTTATGCTGCGCTTAGTAAAAAAAGGGGAGAAGGAAATGAGTAAATTATTACGTTGTTGTTTATGGTTAATGGTGTGTTTGCCTGTGGTGGTGTGGGCGGCAGCGGATGATGCGGCGGCTTTTGTAGCAGGTAAGGATTATAAAGTTATTCAATCGGCTACGGCGCCTGCTTCGCCTTTGCCGAAAGATAAAATTCAGGTGATAGAATTTTTTAGTTATGGGTGTCCGGCGTGTAATCATTTTGAGCCGACGTTAGAGAAGTGGTTGGTGAATAAGCCGAAAGATGTAGCGTTTGAGCGGGTGCCGGTGGTGTTTCATCAGACGTGGGACATTCTGGCGCGGGCGTATTATGTGGCGAAGGATTTAGGTGTAGAAGGTAAAATTACGCCGGCTATTTTTAAGGCGATTCATCAGCAGGGCATGGATTTGTCGACTGCGGATGCGTTGGCTAAATTTTTTGCGCAGTATGGCGTGAAGGAGCAGGATTTTAATAGTGCGTTGCAGTTTTCGCCGGGGATTGATGCGCAGATGATGCGGGGCGATAATTTGATGGGTGTTTATCAGGTGTTTGAGATTCCAACGTTGGTGATTAATGGTCAGTATCGTACTAATCTAGCGATGGCGGGCGGGAGTGAGCGCATGGTGCGGTTGGCGGATTATTTAATTGCTAAGGCGCGGCAGGATAATAAGTAACGTTAGCGTGCCTGCCTGCCGGTTAGCCCTGCTGGTTGCTCTTTGGTAAACACGCTGTGAATACATCCCTGTACGCTCGACTGCCGCATCCATGCGGCAGACGGTTTACCAAAGAGCAACCAGCAGGGCTAACTAGCGTGTGTGCAACGTTCTGAGGTTAATGTTTAATAGTAATCCAATCTTCCTTTTAATAAATTAATAATCTTATGAGTGATAATTTTGTTTCAATTCGTAATTTAATGTTTCGTCGTGGAGGGCGGGTTATTTTTAATGATATTAATATGGATTTTGTGCGGGGGAAGGTGACGGCTATTATGGGGCCTAGTGGGTGTGGGAAGACGACTTTATTGCGGTTGATTGGCGGGCAGTTGAAACCTGAGAATGGGACGGTGGAGGTGAATGGGCGGGTGATTAATCGGTTGTCGCGGCGGGCGTTGTATAAGGTGCGGCGGGAAATGGGATTGTTGTTTCAAAGCGGTGCTTTGTTTACTAATTTAACGACGTTTGAGAATGTGGCGTTTCCATTACGGGAGCATGTTAAATTACCGGAATCTTTTATCCGCGATGTTGTATTAATGAAGTTGCAGGCGGTTGGGTTGCGTGGTGCGCGGGATTTGATGCCGAATGAATTATCGGGTGGTATGGCGCGGCGGGTTGCGCTGGCACGGGCAATTGCGTTGGATCCACAGTTAATTATGTATGATGAGCCTTTTACGGGACTGGATCCTATTGCGATGGGTGTGATTGTGAAGTTAATTCGTGAGTTGAATGATGCGTTAGGTATGACGAGTATTGTGGTTTCACATGATGTGCAGGAAGTGGCGAGTATTGCGGATTATGCTTATGTGCTGGCAGACGGTGAAATTATTGGGCAGGGTGAGCCGGAAGCGTTGATGCGCACTGCTAATCCACAAGTGAAACAGTTTATGCAAGGTCTGCCGGATGGTGTGGTGCCGTTCCATTATCCAGCGCAGGATTATGCGCAGGATTTATTACAGTTTGATGCCAATCACTAACAGGATATATAGTTGTCGTGAATGAGAATTCAGTTTTTTGTATGGGCATTGCAGAGACTATACCGGTTCGCCCGTCGGCGGCTATTTTTTAAAACACGCTTTAAAAACACCCCTGTCCCCTCACGTCCCGCACCTGGGGCAGCGTGTTTACAAAAAGAGCCGACTACTGGCTAACTCCAAGATGATCAATAAAACTGAAAATTCAGAGTGCTATGGTTTGATCATCAACTTGTTCCGGTGGAACAATGCTTAAATCAGGTGCGGTCAGCGCAATGCTCTTGTCATGAAATGCCTGTAGGCTGCTGCGATGTCCTACGCTGATAATAGTAGCGGCCGGTAGTTGTTCACGTAAAAGCTGATACATCTTACTTTCATTATTTTCATCAAGTGCGGAAGTGGCCTCATCTAAGAAAATCCACTCGGGTTTTTGTAAAAATACGCGGACAAAACCAATTAATTGTTGTTCACCTAACGATAGTTCCTGCGCCCAGTTAGCGCTAGTATTTAATTGCGACATTAATTTTGGCAAGCCACAAAGGGTTAAGAAAGCCTGTAATTGCTCGTCGGAAATAGTCAGTGAATCATCGGGATAAATAAGCGCGTTTTTTAAAGTGCCTAAAGGTAGATAGGGTTTTTGCGGCAGGAACATCAGCTTAGCATTTTGTGGTAAATAAATTTCACCCTGACCATGTGGCCAGATGCCTGCTAAAGCGCGTAACAAAGTACTTTTGCCAACACCGGATGAACCGGTGATTAATAATGAATGTCCGGGTTCAAGCGATAAGTGTAGATTTTTTAATAAAAGGGTATTGTCAGGCAGCCTTAAATCTAACTGATGGACTGTTAATTTATGATTGGTTTGCGGCTTAAAATGAATAGTCGCTTCAGAGGAAAGCTGGTTGACTGCTTCCATATGATGATTAAATTCTGTTAACCGGTAAATGACCGCGCGCCACGCAGCAATCCCAGCAAATGCAGTGACTAAAATCGATAACGAACTGATGACTTCACCATAAGCTTGTGAAATCTGAATTAAACCGCCGATTTGAATTTTCTTCTCAAAATATAACGGTAAACCCGCAACCATGCCGATAAAATAGGCGATAGAATTATAACCAAATTGAAAAAACATCAAATATTTCTGCACTTTAATCAAGCGTATAAAATTATTGACTACATCCGCGAAAGTATTGCCTAACTGTTTTTTTTCTAGTGTTTCACCGCGATATAACGCGACCTGTTCACTGGTTTCGCGCAGGCGTGCCATACCAAAACGAAAATTCGCATTGAATTGCTGTTGTTGATAATTAAGTCCTGGCAATGGCCGGCCGATCATGCGCGTCAGCCAGGTGCCTATTACAGCGCAAATGAGCGCGATCCATAATAAATAGCCCGGAACCGTTAAGGCTTGTTTTCCCAGGGGAATATGAATACTGCCGGATATTTTCCAAAGGATATAACCGAAAATTACTAAGGTTAATATTGAACTGAGTAAAGAGGTGAATAAGCTTAAGGTACTGCTGGTGAAAGCGTCTAAGTCTTCACTGATACGTTGGTCGGGATTATCGACATTTTTATGTAATACTTGCATACGGTAAAACGTATGATGGGATAGCCAGTGCGTTAAATAATGTTGCGTCAGCCAGCGCCGCCAGCGAATGCTTAAAATACCGCTTAAATAAACGCTGTAGCCCACGACTATTATTAAAATAATAACCAATAGAATAAATTGCCATAACAGATGGAGCATGATGCCTTTATTAAAATTTTGTAAAGCATCAAAAAAATTCTGGTAGAAAAAATTTAAGGCCACGCTGGCAAAAACCTGGATAGTAATGCAGGCAATAATCAACGCAAATAAGCCATAAGCGCGCCATTTTTCTTCCGAACGCCAGTAAGGCGCTAGCAAAGTGCGGAAATCACGGAAGAATTGCCGGTTAAATTTTAAATTATCCATAATCCCTCTGACTGGTTATAACTGGGGATGATAGTAGGGGATAGAGGAAGGGAAGACAACTAGCAGCCCTCGCCAGAAATAATACGTAGAATCAGCCTTTACCTGTTTTACGTATTATTTACAAGCTAAAATAAAATACGTAGAATCAGCCTTTACCTGTTTTACGTATTTTATGAGGCGCTATGGATACTCCAGCATTTATTGGCCGACAGCTTGAACTGGAAGAGCTTAAAAGGCATATGAAAAAAAATATAGCCAGTCTGATTGTTATTAAAGGGCGCAGACGGATAGGGAAAAGCCGTCTGATAGAAGAGTTCTGTAAAGATTACCGACACTATGTGTTTGCTGGGTTAGCGCCCACTGAGCAAACCACTCAACAAACTCAACAAGATGAATTTGCGCAGCAGTTAGGTATGGCATTTAATCTGCCGGGTATAAAAGCCGATGACTGGAATACCTTGTTTCTGATGCTTGCTAGGCAAGCTCAAAAAGGCAAGGTAGTGATTGTGCTTGATGAAATATCCTGGCTGGGATCGGAAGATCCAGATTTTTTGGGAAAATTGAAAAACGCCTGGGATTTACATTTCAAAAAAAATCCTAAATTAATTTTAATTATTTGTGGTTCGGCAGCCGCCTGGATTGATAAAAATATTTTATCAAATACGGGGTTTATGGGTAGGATTACTTATACCCTATCGCTGGATGAGTTGCCGCTCATAGATTGCAATGCTTTCTGGCGTGGTACGGGCAGTCAGTTTTCTCCTTATGATAAATTCAAAATACTGTCTATTACTGGTGGGATACCGCGTTATCTTGAAGAAATTCAACCACGCTATCCTGCTGAAGAAAATATACGTAATCTTTGCTTTAAAAAAGGGAGTCTGCTCGCCAATGAATTTAAACAGATATTTTCAGATTTGTTCGGCAAACGCAGTGAAAAATATAAAAAAATTGTTCAGCTTTTAGTGCAGGGCAGTCTTGAATATAGTGAAATTTGTCAGCGCTTAGGTGTGGGCAAATCGGGATTGGTAAGCGATTATTTAAATGATCTGGTGATGTCTGGGTTTATCAGCCGCGATCATACCTGGAACCCTAAAACAGGGGTAAGCGCACCGTTGTTGTTTAAGTATCGATTAAGAGATAATTATCTGCGGTTTTATCTTAAATATATAGAGAACAAGTTACCAGAGATAGAACGCGATGTTTATCGACTTAAATCGTTAAATCTGTTGCCTGGCTGGGCCACTATTATGGGACTGCAGTTTGAGAATCTAGTATTAAATAACCGGCAGTTTATTCACCAATGTTTGAAATTATCTCCGGATGATATTGTGGTAGAAAATCCTTTCTTCCAGCATCAGAAAAACCGCCAACTGGCTTGTCAAATTGATTATATGATTCAAACCAGAACCAATATATTGTATGTGTGCGAAATAAAATTTTCACGCGATGCGCTTAAAAAAGAGGTGATTAGCGAAGTAAAAAATAAGATAGAACGGCTTTATATTCCTCGGGGCATGTCCTGCTGCCCTGTGCTGATTCATGTGAATGGGGTGAATGATAGTGTGATAGATAGCAGTTATTTTATGGAGATTATCGATTTTAGTGAAGGATTGAAATAGGATGGTAATCTTACATATCTATGGTCATCGCAGATGAATTTTCATTTTTTGCGTGGGCGTTGTAGAGCATATACCGGTTAGCCCGTTGTCCCCCCTTTTTGTAAACACGCTGTGAATACATCCGTGTACGCTCAAGTGCCGCTCCTGCGGCCAGGGCTCCCTCATTAAAATTTAGCCATTAGCACACTGTTTAAAAAATCATTGTC
>JBEPVU010000097.1:0-7461 GCA_041690855.1 Gammaproteobacteria bacterium
AATTTGAAAACCAATTTCTCTTAAATAATTTGTCTACTTTTACTTGACCAGAACAGCATATTCGATCGGATATTACGGGACACATGCTCTCTTGGATTAATCAACGTCATGTCACGATTGAAATGCTTGATAGTGCACACGAACGCTTAATAAATTGTACGCATACATTTCCTTTACTTTCAGCGTGGGGCGATGGAAAATCCTGTGCTGGAGATGGAAATCTGCGCGAACTCCTGGAGCAAAATCTTATCGCAGAATTTCACATGCGTTACGGTAGAAAAGGTGGTATTGCTTATCATCACGTCGCCAATAATTACATTGCTTTATTCTCAACGTTTATCCCCTGTGGGGTTTGGGAGGCCATCGCCATTATTGAGGGGCTATTGAAAAATAAATCCACTGTTCAACCAACGACTATTCATGCAGATACTCAAGGACAATCCACGATAGTGTTTGCTTTGGCCTACTTACTGGGATTCAAATTAATGCCAAGAATTCGAAACTGGAAAGACTTAAAGTTTTTTAGGCCAAACAAAAAAACAAAATATAAGCACATTGATGTTTTATTTGATGAAGCCATCAATTGGAATCTCATCGAAACACATTGGCAAGACATGATGCAAGTTGTCTTATCCATTAGTGCCGGGAAAATTAGTTCATCTGTTTTGCTAAGAAAGCTGGGGAGCTATAGTCGAAAAAACAAATTATATTTAGCCTTTCAAGAATTAGGACGCGTAATAAGAACACAATTCTTGTTGGAATATATTTCTGATGTAGAATTGCGAGAAAAAATTACAGCAGAAACCAATAAAGTAGAAGCGTATAACGGCTTAAGCGAATGGGCTTCATTTGGTTCCCGAATATTAGTCGCCAGTAATGATGATATCCAGATGGAAAAAGCTATCAAGTACAACTCTATTTTGACGAGTTCAATTATCCTACAAAATGTAGTGGACGAATCGACTATTCTGGGGCAATTAAAAAATGAAAGGCACATCATCAGAAAAGAAGATGCTGCCTTCTCAAGCCCTTATCTTACGAGACATATCAAACGTTACGGTGATTATGTGGTAGAAATGGACAAGGTACCCAACAGTATTAGTTTCGCGCGCAGTCTTATACTTTGGTGAGTTCTGTTTTTATATAAGTTATTGAACAATTCAAGCGGGAAAAACCCTGTGTTTTTTTAAGCTTATGAGCTTGACTTTTTTCTTATAGGTGGTTGTAACACGTATCCTGGCTGTACCCGTTATGGGCCGAAGGCTATATGTTAGGGATAGAACTCGATGCTGACGCCTGGTTAGCAGATGATGATGAATTAGCTACCTTGCTCTTTCCTATTATGGCCCTAACGCTACCGGATGAATTACTTCAAGAACAAATCAAAACCCTTCAATTACATAAAACAATAGATGAAGTTCGTCAGGCTGGTATTGAGTTAAGTGGCCATCTAGCGAATGCCATTTATGAGTATTGGCTTGAACGACGTCAGGATCTTTACTCTGAATCCGATACGCTACAACAAACTGCTTTTAAAATAGGTCGGAATGAACCCTGTCCCTGTAGCAGCGGTAAAAAATATAAGAAATGTTGCCTAGATGAGGTGCTACATTAATCCTACGAAACTTTACTGCCCTATTTTAAAATTAACCCAATTCTATGACATTAGGCCATTTCTTCTTGATAAACTTCGAGTACTGATTGCGATTTTAACTTAGCTTGTTCTAACATTTTTTTATTGTCACCCGAGTTTTTTTCATTTGAATTGGCTAGTAAGTAGCGTACAAGATACAGGGATTCTTGACTGGCTAAAAATTCTTTTTCAACCAATTTTTTTAGACTAGTTAATGCTTTTTCAATCGGATCTTCTTTGTTTTGATCCTCGTTTTTTTGTTCAGACATTTCCTCAATACGTAGGCCCAATTCAATGAGCTGGCGAGTATAAGCTGCAGGTTTTAATCGTTTAGCTTTTGCACGTTGATTAATTTTTTCAGAAATCTCTTCATACAAACTGACCGTAATACGTTCCATAAATCTCCTGCTCTAAGTGATGCAATATGATGTGCGATTAGCCTTTTTAAGCTGCTTTTTGATGCGCAGAAGTCCTAAAAAAGGCTATTTTGCATCATATATGCAGCTTATTCAAGCTTAATAGCCTGTATTTAGAGGAAAATCAGAAGCTGCAAATGCGCATCACTATGAAGCATATGTGCATCATTGTGGAGGAAATTAAGCAAAATTTACTGCAGGGCTATTTTAAATCTTAAGTCGTTGAATAATATTGATTATCGCTACACTGCAACCATGTTGCGACAGGTGTGGTAAAGGTAAATTTTAATTAATATCGCCTGATTAACTTCTCTTGCTCTCTTCCTTATTATTCTTTTTTAGCATTTAAAATCTTTTTTTAGAGAACGGAAGCTTCGATATTTATCACAGAAATTTTTCTAAGAATAGTCTATTTGATTTACTATTTATTGCCATCTAATAAAAGCTTTTTTAAATGATAAAAACTGTTATTATTTAACACTTCATTATGTTGGGAGTGTGTATTCCGATGAAGTCGATCACTTAATTCCAGTGGATAGCGATCACTCAGACCAGCGCATCCCGATCATTAATCGGCGCGTAGCAACGCAGGGTTTTGATTATGCCGCCTCCGTTGCTGTTTGACAAATGATAGCGGTTTTTTTTCATAGATTCATTTGCTTATTTCTCCTCGTTATCATCATTTTCTTCACAACTGTTGAATTCTATATCAGCCACTGCTTCCAGCACCTCCCAGTTAATGCCTATTGAGGCGTCATGTCCCTGTTTTACTTGTTCCAAAACCTGCGCGGCCTGCTCATCGGTTAAATCTGGCCGCACTACCTGGACATCTTCTATCGCCCAAATAATGACGATAGAACGAGTCAATTGTTCTTTCTGGTTAGCAGTGGTCGTTGATTCCACGATTATTTGAGCTAATAGCTCAGAGAGTCGGTCTTTTTTATTATGTGGTATAGCAACATCTAAATAGCTAGTCGGGCTAACCAAATACTGACATAATGCTAATAACTCAGGGGCATATTTTCTTAGCTGCCTCAGCTTATAGATGATTTGTTGAAAATTATCGTGATTGGAAAGAATACCTACCTTTTTATTACTCTTTGACATGTTTTTGGCTCCTAGTGATAAAGAAAATGGCTGCTACTTTGAATTTGCAATAGCAGCCTAAATAATTAAGCGGTTAGTAATGCTGAATGCCTATTTGTAATAAACTCGCTGCCGTATTTCTCGCGGATTGCTTCTAAGGTAAAAGAACCTTTACTGCTGTAACACTTGGCATCCTCTGGCCGAAAATACCAAGCTAGTTTTTTTACTGCCCAGAAAAAGCCAGCCTGTTTTAAAGTTCCTCGATGAGGTTTAGTGTCGCCTGTTACCCAAACCCACGCGCCACAAATTTCAATCGTTAAGCCCAAGTTAATAATGGCGTTTAGCGCTGCGTTAATTTGGTCGCCATAATCTTTGTTATTACCTTTTGTATAAACCTCGCCATTAAAATCCTTAACGACTTCATATGCAGCATTAATCGCTTGCATCATTTCCAAGCCTGCTGGATTTTTATCAGGATGGTATTTTTGAGCAGCTTTACGATATGCTTTCTTAATATCGTCGGGGGTTAGATGGCCGGCAGATATGCCGAGAAGATTAAAAGCATCATTAAGATTAAGTTTCATAGTTTTCCCTCTGGCCGTTAGGCTCTTAAATAAATTAGGAGAATTCCTAATTTTCAAAATAATAATAACACGGTTTTAAATGATTGTAAACAATATTTTATAATATTTTTCTATTATTTTAATAATTAAGAACCGCGGGGCTTGCCCCGCGGTTCTTAATTGAGAGTGAAAAAGAAAATTATGGCCACCCAGATATTACATCATTCCACGATATATAGTGCCGTCCTAATAGTTTCAGCAAGTTGTTTTCGATTAAGTAAATGAGCATTTCTGCTCTAGCATTTGCTTCCGTGTAAGCCCATTTACCTTGAGATTTACGCCTGTTGCATTCTTTATAGGGCAGACAACCATATTCCTTGTATCCATTTCTAAATGAAACATAATAATCAGGCAATAGCTCACCCAATTCCGCGCTAGTGAAAGCTGAATAGATATGTTTTTCTATTTCATTTTGAGGATAGCTCAAATACTCAGAATACTCTGGCTTCCCATATTCCAGTGTATATTGTTTTAGCGGCTCCATTCCTGGCGCAAATTTTCTCGCCCACCAAAAAATGCTTTTTTGGGGTACACCAAGCCTGCGCAATTTCTTGCTAAGCTCTAAGCTTGTCACTTGATTTTTAATTTTCATAGTAATTTTCCCTTTATATAATAATTTGCGGTAGACAAACATTAAAAACATTAGCAAGACTTACAAATTTGGATGAATGTATTGGATTTAACATGATATTCCTTCTGGCCGTTAGGCTCTTAAATGAAATTAGACTAATTCCTAATTTTCAAAACAATAATAACACGATTTTAAATTATCGTAAATAATATTTATTAAATTTTTCTACTAATTCTAAAAATAAAATCAACAATATCCAAAAATTTCGCCATTAGATTTAAATGCATAGTCATTTGCTTCTAAAGTCTCCAATAAGGATTCATTAGATATTAAATAATTATGCTCATTTTCTAAATTACGATAAATTTCTCTTGAAAGGCATCGTGCCTTCTTTAAGATTTGCTCATTTAATTCATCTAGTTGTTCTCGCACAGTTGTATTATTGCCAAAGTATTCACTACGAGTAGAAATTATATATCCATGCGGATACTGAGGGCAGATACGATAAACTTTTAGATTAACCAAATCACCTTTAGCTGCTGACAATGTAGCGCGATATTTGTTGCCTAGCTTATGTGCTTTTAAATAAATTTTTAAATCAACATTCGCCGTAAAACTTACGCTATTCCTTGCTGACGCAACATTATTAAAATTAATTTTAACATTATCAAATCCATAAATTTTTAACTGCTCAATCCAATAATGAATGAGGTAATCATACCAGTCATGCTCCACATTAAAATATCGGTATTTTTCAAGCACTTTTTCTTTAAGCTCATCCGGCATATTATTAATAGAATAACCTGGGGTACGATTATCAAGTTTTATTAACTCGTTCTCAATCAAATTGATGATGTCTTTATGCTGTACAGGTCTATTAGATTCGAAACCCAGTAATTGATTATTGCACTGAAGAGTATTAATTGAATTTGACATGGTATTCCTCCTGGCCGCTAGGCTCTTTAATAGAATTAGGCTAATTCCTAATTTTCAAGTTACTAATAACATAGTATTAATTTATTGTAAATAAAAATTTATAAAATATTTCTATTTTTCTATTTAATTTCACTAACAAAATTTTTATTTGCTAGTGTGAATAGCTAGAAGCATTGCCTACTCTGGCTCAGATTCAAGATATTCATATTGCTGCTTTATGATTTCTTGTATTGAAGCTTTGTCTTGTTCAACTGGTTTAAATTCCTGCATAAAACGTTCACAAGCTTCTTCATAGGTCATTTGGTTTCTACGCAATCTTGACCAATGTTCTGCTACTTTATAGGCAGGAATTACCGTTATAGGATTGACTTTATGTAACCATAGTAAATCAATAGCGGCTGAAAACAGCCATTTTTGTAATGCTTTTAAATTGCCGCTTTCACCTGACCACTGATATAAAAATTTTGGCTTAATAGGTTTATCTCGGCCATATTTTTCTTTAATTACTCGTTGTAATTCTGCACAAGTAACAGCATTCGGCTGATCGAATTCTAGTAATGCTTTAAATAAAGGACGGCTTTCTGCATCCACTCGTTTTTCAAATTTCTTTTTTTGTTCATCCGTATAGATTTTTGTTTCATTAGTCATTAATTGCTACCCCTAAGCTTTCTAGGATTTTAATGCGCTTGCCTAGCTTTTTATTAAGTTGCTTTTCTAATGATTTTAGCTCTTTAAAATAAGCCTCTATCATCACTTTATACGCATTATAAGAAATACCATTTTTTTCTGCTAATATGCCTAGTTTTTTAGCAGCCTCCTGCATAGCTTGGGGTACTTTTATAATTTCTCGACCAAGATCGCCAACATCTTCATTGAAATGTTTTTTAGCAAAATTGACAGAGTATAAATATTGTCTTAATTCTATTTTCTCTTCTGGCGTTAAGTTCTTAAAAATAGCCTCATCAAATTCATCAGTATATAGTTTAAATGAACCTACGGTCTCTTTTTCTTCTTTCTTTTTTCCTTGAACTTCGACAATTTTCCGGCGCGTGACATGAACTCTCACATGATTTTTTGCACGATGTAGTGCATACTGCAATGTGTTTTTTAACACAATTTTACTCCTAATTAGTTAACAGTGTACGATTGACCCAAACACTGCCAACATTTAAGCAGTTGTGTTATCAATCATCTTTATATAAAAAATTGCTCCGTAAAGCTATTTTTATCGCCTACTTTCCATATACCTGGAAAATTCCAGTTAGAATGGCAAAATCGGTAGAAATCTAAACGCAATCTTTTTCGACCTACCGGATTTTCTAATGTAATAGCTTTTTTTCCTATAGAAAGAATAGAAGTTACATAAAAATAATTATCAGACCAATAGACTACTCTATCTACTAAAGAAAAAAGTCTATCAAATGTTTCTTCATTGTTTGATTTCTTAAATTTACCAAAAATTCGGATTGCTTTTTTGGGTATTATCTCAGCATGAAATTCATATACTGTCTCAGGTTGTACAAGGTAGCCATGATGTAGATAAGGTTTTGGTTGAATATACTGAAGCATAATCGATTTCATAGATATACTCTCTGGCTGTTAAGCTCTTCTGTAAAAATTTTAAGTGTATTCATTCTATTGTAATTTTATACATTAGTAAAGTTTATTTATAAAATTTTTCTAGTATTTATGTTTTCATTACTTCTGCCAGTGAAGATTAAGTTCATATCGGCGCTCAAACAAAGATTTATATTTTTCTGCATACTGTTCAAATGATAATCCTTCTGCATCTCCCTTTTCTTTTTTGCAAACATGATATTTATTTGGCTCTGTCAAAGATGACTTAATACAAAAGCCATTTTTCTCGCCAAGAATTTTTAACTTTATTTCGGCGGTTCGCCTGGAAATATTGAAAACATGTTTTATAAACTTAGGCTGCAAATCTTTTTCATAATTTTTCTTTAAGTAAGTTAAAACAAAATTGTTTTTGCCAGTTGCCATTAAAGCATCTAATTGTTCTAGCTCCGACATTCTTAGCTCCTTTCAGGAATTAGATTTTAGTATAAAGTATAAATGCGGCAATTTTTAGATGAAAAATAAATATTCATTTCTCTATATAATATTGCCTTAAGTGTTTCTAAGTAAGCGATAAATAATCCCCCTCTTTCACCTCTCCAAAAAACCTGCGAAGCTAAT
>JBEPVU010000098.1:0-7377 GCA_041690855.1 Gammaproteobacteria bacterium
CGCGGAAACATTGCAGTAAATAATTTTTTTGCGCCGTACAGATTTCTTTTAAATTTTTTAGTGGCCTGCTATCGAATACTTGTTTCGCTACTATCTCGCCCTGGTTGGTTTTAATAGTCACATAATCATCAGATTCCGCTAGTGCTTGCACAGCAGTATCTAACTGTAAGGTTATTTGCGGATTCGTTTGAATAATGGCTAATGCCTGTTCATAAAAAGCAATCCCTGGAATATAGACGTATTGGTAACGCTCCGAGTGATGCGTGATTACTTGCTGTTGCTGATTAATAACGCGCCATTGGTTCCAATGATGCGTTACCGCGCTTGCAAACCGCTGTGGAAAAACATTCCAATAACACCAGGTCCGATCATTTTGATAAGCGTTTCTGGGTTCAAGAATAATAAGTTTCTTTTCTTTTAAACCACGATCAGATAAAGCAACAGCCAACGCTAATCCCGCGCAACCCCCGCCTAAAATAGCATAATCATACAGCGGTTCCCGCTGCAACCTTACGCGATGGGGGTTATCAGGGGGAGAATCGCGATTCTCCCCCTGATTGCAAGCAAAAACCTCTGGTTTTTGCGCCGCATCTATTTCAGGAAGCAATTCCCGCTGCTTCAGCGGGAATTGCTGATAATCATATACTATTGATTTCATAAAGCCTCATCTGATGATCGCATTCAGCGTAATCCATAATTTTTCACTTTTACTAACCACTGTACGTCTTTCCCAGTAAACCGTTGCACCTTGCCGGATTATTTTTTTACCTATCCCTTGATAAACGCGGCTCGCTATTAATATGGCCAAGCGTGAACGGCGAGCAATAAAGGGCAAGCCCTTATCTGCCTTATAGTAATAACTATCCGCCATTCCTAGTAAGCGTTCGATGGCTGCAAATGTTTTTTGCCGCAGCATATCATTACCTGCTAATAAAGTTTGCAAAGTAAAATCAGCCGGTAGCCAGGTTCTCGGTATATAAAGGCGGTTATTTTTCGCATCCACTAATACGTCACGCGCAATATTTGACATTTGCATAGCAATGCCTAAATCCACGGCAAAAATATTCGCCTCTGCTGCTTGCACATTTAAAATCTTAGTCATCATTAAACCCACCGTACCTGCTACCTGGTAACAATATTTTAATAAGGCTGCTTCATCCTGCAATTGCTGACCACCTACATCGGAAGCCACACCAGCAAGCAAATCTTCTATCACGGTAAAATCAATGCCAACCGTTTCAACTAATACTAAAAAAGCCATTATATGTGGATTACTACTCTGCCGCTGCCGCACTTCTGCACGCAATTGATTTAATTCAGCCAAGGCTGCTGCAGGATTATTATTTTCATCTACTATATCGTCCAAATAACGGCAAAAAGCATAAAGAATAGCGGCCTGGCGCCGCACATCGGCAGGCAATAAATAACTCGCCCAGTGAAAGCTTTTACCATACTGGGCTAATATTTTATTAGCCGTTGCAGCTTTTAAATCATTTGCCTTTTTATTCATAGCAGTATTAATCTATAAGACTATCGATAATTTTTGCTGACGATAACACACCCGGAATTCCTGCGCCTGGATGCGTACCCGCGCCGGTAAAATACAAACCTTGAATATATTTATCCTGATTATGAAAGCGGAAATAAGCCGATTGTGTTAATAAAGGCTGAATAGAAAAACCAGCGCCATAATATGACAATAATTCTTCTTTAAAATAATTTGGCGTGACATAAAAATTAACTTCGAGATATTTACGTAACTCAGGCAGAATACTTTTTTCCAGAATATCAAAAATATGTTCACGTAAGATTGCGCCGCTCACATTCCAATCGACATCCCCTTTTAAATTAGGCACTGGCGCCAGCGCATAAAAAGTATCGCAGCCCGGCGGCGCCAGGCTGGCATCGGTAGCAGTCGGTCTGTGCAGGTAAAGGCTGACATCTTTATTAAATTTATTCTTAACAAAAATATCATCGAGCAAAGTTTGATACGTTTCACCAAATAAAATTGTATGATGCATAACCTCTCGGTATTGTTTTTTAACGCCGAAATAGCAAACAAAAAGTCCCATCGAATATTTTAAGGTTTTTAAATGTACTTTTTTCCAGGCAGGAATCATTTCACTAAGCATGGTATGATAAGCATAGGCAGGATCGCCATTATAAATCACAACAGGCGCTGCTAAGATAGCGCCATCCGCTAAGGTAACGCCGGATACTTTGCCTTTATTCACATTGATTTTTTCAACGGTAGCATTATATTTTATTTCACAACCTGCCTCTTGGAGTAATTTACCCAGCGCAGCTACAATTGCGCCTGTACCACCCATAGCAAAATGTATGCCCCATTTTCTTTCCAGATAAAGAATAAGTAAATAAATCGCTGTCGCAGAAAAAGGATTGCCGCCTACCAGTAAAGGATGCATGCTGAAAATACGCCGCAATTTCTCATTGCTTAAGTAATCTGCAACAGCCGCATAAACGGATTTATAGCATTTTAATTGCAATAAGGCAGGTGCTTGCTGCAGCATGCTACTGATAGTCAAAAAAGGTTTATCTGCTAGCGCTACAAAAGCTTTATCGAAAATTTTTTCAGAATAGGCTAATAGTTTAAAATAACCGTCAACATCTTCGGGCGCAAATTTTCTTATATTCTGCACCACTAAATCCCTATCAGAACCATAATCAAAATAACTGCCGTCTTTAAATTGAAAACGGTACCAAGGCTCTAAAGGTTTAAACGTAAGATAATCTTTTGCGGATTTGCCAAACAGCGTAAATAATTCTTCAAACAAATATGGCGCTGTTATAACAGTGGGGCCTGCATCAAAAGTATAACCTTGTTCTTGAAAAACGCGTGCCCTGCCGCCTAACCAGGTATTACGTTCTAACAACGTTACGTGATAACCACGTGCGCATAAACGCAGCGCGGTAGCCATACCACCAAAACCGGCGCCCACTACAATAACTTTTTTTTTATCCATTTTTTTATTCTCATAGTTTGGTGGAACGTAAACGCGCCAGCAAATCAACGGCGTTGCCAGTTGAAATATGTTTATTAACCCGTAATAGATTTTCCAGCGCCTGCTTTAATAACGGCATTTCATCATTATTTGCTCCTGCCGCCAGACAAAGGTTCGTAACATGTAAACGCATATGCCCTGCTACAATACCTTCCGTTGTCAAAGCACGTAAAGCGCCCAGGTTCTGCACTAAACCCACCGCCGCCATTACACGCGCTAACTCAGCTGCGTTTTTTACGCCTAGCAGCTTAAGACATAAATTGGCGATAGGATGTAAGCGTGTTACACCCCCTACTATGCCAACATTGATAGGCGCTTTAAATATGCCTATCAATTGTTGATTTTCCATTTTCCATTCAGAAATAGCACAATACTGTCCTGAATAAGCCGCATACGCATGAATACCTGCCTCTACCGCACGCCAGTCATTGCCCGTTGCAATAGCCACTGCATCAATGCCATTTAATATACCTTTATTATGAGTGGCGGCGCGGTAAGGATCTAATTGTGCGAACAAAGAAGCTTCCACAATAGCGTTAGCGGTAACTGCGTCAATATTATGAATGATGATTTCGGCTTGCGTTAATTTAGTATCCAGCAAATTCGTCAATATACACAGATTAACTTTCTCCTGCGTAAGCGTTTCAACAGGCGTTTTTAAAAATTCACAAATCTGATTGATAATATTTGCGCCCATGGCATCCGATGTTTCTATCAGTACATGAATAATAGCCATCATAGCGCCGTCAGGCCGTTTAACGCCACGGACAATAATATCTTTAACGCCACCGTTACGTTTAACCATATTTTTCGCAACCGTTTCATTGGCGGCATTTATTAAATGATTTTTTGTTTCTCCAATAATTTTTTTAAATTTTTCAAAATCTTTAACGCTGGCTATTTGTATCTGACCAATCGCGAGGTTGCCCAGATTTTTAGTAATAATTTCACCATTTTGTCTAATCCACTTAGCTGTTTTACTGGCCGCTGCAATGACTGATGTTTCTTCAACGGCCATTGGCACCAGATAATCCTGTCCATCAATTTTAAAATTAACCGCTACGCCGAGCGGCATATTTAAATAACCAATAGCGTTTTCGATAAGACTGTCTGCTAATGCGCAAGAATGATTTTCTTTTGCATTCAGCAGCATGGTGTCCTCAGAATTTAATAATCCTGCTGCTAATAGTTTTGCAATTCTTGCCTGATAGGTTAATTTAGAAAAACCATCAAATAGAGTGTTGTTCATGGTTATAACCTATTCTATAAATTCTAAAATGCTATTAGGGGAATTTATAATTTAACTTTAGTACAAAACCTTGCTTTAGCAAATTGAGTAACGTACTACAGCGTTTCGCTAATTATGTCTGATAAGTCTCTTCCCCCTGAAAGGGGGAAGGAATATGAGACATACACATGCAACTCTGTAGTACCTTGCATTTTGCTTAAAACAAGCTATTTTTAAGAATATAAGTATAAAAAAAGATTACCTGGGGGGGACCATTCTATGGACGGCATTGCTTTTGCTGATTATCAATCGAGCGTTAACCAGACTTTAGAACATAGTTTGCCTCCCATCCACAAAGCACCGTATGAATTACATAAAGCCATGCGCTATGTCGTATTTAATGGCGGCAAGCGGATACGTTCAGTATTAACTT
Organism: Gammaproteobacteria bacterium; assembly: GCA_041690855.1. Classification (GTDB taxonomy): domain Bacteria; phylum Pseudomonadota; class Gammaproteobacteria; order CAIUAS01; family CAIUAS01; genus CAIUAS01. The sequence continues at coordinate 4,685 of JBEPVU010000098.1, forward strand.
ATCTTATTGGCGAGACTTTTGGCGCTGATAAAAACGCTTTAGATAAAATATGCGCTGCTATTGAACTTATCCATGCTTTCTCACTCGTCCATGATGATCTGCCAGCGATTGATAATGATGATTTAAGACGCGGTAAACCAGCCTGCCATATCGCTTTCAGCGAGGCTACTGCCATTTTAACGGGGGATGCTTTACTGGCGCTGGCGTTTGAATTATTAGCCAGTATCGATAGAAAGCAATTGAGCGCAGAAGCCAATTTAGAAATTATTCACCTTTTAAGCCATTATATTGGTTCACGCGGTATGGCAGGCGGTGAAATGTTGGATATTGCGCTTAAAGATCACGCTATTACTTTAAATAAATTAAGCTACATCTATAAGCTCAAAACGAGTTATTTAATCTGCGCCAGTATTTTAGCAGGCGCACTGTCCGCCGATTGTCATGATAAAATAGTATTAAACGATTTAGAACAATTTGGCTTATATATTGGGCTGGCTTTTCAAATACATGATGATATTATCGGCCTGGAATCCGATACACAAACGCTGGGAAAACCACAGGGTTCCGACACTATTAATCACAAACCTACTTATCCGGCGCTCATTGGTTTAGCGAATGCTAAAATAAAAGAAAAAGAATGTTACGAAAAAGCCATGCAATATCTACAGAAAACACATCTGCAGATGGATAAATTAGTGGCTTTAAGTGATTATGTGATTTGCAGGGCAGCTTAGGATTGACGACTGGCTAACACAAGCTCGCAAAAAAACAGGAAAACTCAAGTGCGATGACTATATAGTCATCCTGCTGAGGTTTTGAGCTTTTTATTTCTCTCTTAAGTAGGGTGGATTAGGCCGCAGGCCGTAATCCACCGTTTTAATAGGCAACTATTGGTGGATTACGGCCTGCGGCCTAATCCACCCTACATAAATACTCAAAACCTCAACGGGATGGTATATAATTATTATACTCGTATACTCGGCAATATCTTGTAAGAAGGGTTTACAAAAACGCTATAGCATAACAATAGGAATATTATCTATTAATCTTACTTTTCCCAGCTTAACGGCGCCAAAACGCCTGCCAGCGTGTTCTTCAATATAATCAACGATAAAACCGAGTTGCGTTAATTGCCTGGTTATTTCTGTGACTGTTAATGATGAACGCAATAGTTTTGGGAAATGCTGCGCTAATTGAAGTTCTTCGGCTGTTAATAAATTATTCCGTGAGCTGAGGGCTAAACCATTAGTATCTCTTATAGTGGGACAGGCTTTAATATTAATGTCCATAAAAAATGCCGCTACCATTTCTCTAATCAGTTGCAATTGCTGCCAATCTTTTTCACCAAAATAAGCATTATGTGGTTTTACCAGCATCAATAATTTTAATACCACCGTTAAAACACCATCAAAATGCCCTGCTCTATTAACACCGCATAACATTTTACTCAAACTGGTTTCACACACTTTATAGCAATAATTGTCAGGATAAAGTGCTTGATAGTCAGGCAATAAAATATAATCAACCTTTACTGCTTCTGCTAATGCAATATCCTGTTGCAGCGTTCTAGGATAATGCTGCAAATCTTTTGGATCATTAAATTGCGTTGGATTAACAAACAAGCTTAATATTGTTATATCGTTATCGTGTACGGATTGCGTTAATAAACTGCGATGACCTGCATGTAAATTACCCATGGTTGGCACTAAACCAATTTTTTTATCTGCCCATATATCTGACTGCCGTAACGTTTGCCATTCTGTTATTGATTCAATAATTTTAATCATATTATCTCGCTTATAATTGTCACACTTGAGTTTTTCTATTTTTTATCTAAGCTTTAGTTAGTCAGTCGTTAATCCTTTTTGTAAACCATGTGCCGCATGGATGCGGCACTTGAGCGTACACGGATGTATTCATAGCGTGTTTACAAAAAGGATTAACGACTGACTAACCGGCTCAAGCTTGATGACTACATATAACCATGTTCTGCGCTAGGAAATTGCACTGTTTTAACTTCCTCGTTAAAAGTATCTACCGCAGTTTTAATCATAGCGTGACCGTTTAAATACGTTTTTAAAAATTTGGGTTTAAATTCAGCATTCAAGCCTAGCATATCCTGTAAAACTAACACCTGACCATCTACTTGCGCACCTGCGCCAATACCAATGGTCGGAATACTAATCGCCTGGGTAATTTGTTGAGCTAATTCACTCGGTATACATTCCAGCACGAGTGCAAAACAGCCTAATTGTTCCAATATTTTAGCTTGCTGCAATAAAGCTTCCGCAGCTGCTTTAGTTTTACCTTGTATTTTAAAGCCACCGAGTTGATGAATCGTTTGAATCGTTAAACCAATATGTCCCATAACAGGTACACCCGCAGTCACAATAGCTTGAATAATAGCTTCATGGCCTGTGACACCTTCCAATTTAATAGCCTGTGCGCCTGCTCGAATAAGCTGCTCAACTGCCTGCATGGTATTTTCTAAGCCTTTCCGATAAGAAAGAAACGGCATATCGCCAATAATAAATTTATCAGGCGCACCTTTAGCTACGGCAGTAACATGCAATGCCATCATATCTATAGTAGCGGGAATAGTGTTGGCATGACCATGCATCACCATTGCTAAACTATCGCCGACTAAAACGCAGTCGATGGCCGTCTGCGCAATAATTCTGGCAGACCAATAA
>JBEPVU010000099.1:0-7370 GCA_041690855.1 Gammaproteobacteria bacterium
CACGGAGTCTAATTTAACACCTGCAACCCGAGCCGGCGGCGGCGTTACTTTCAGCGTCACCCAATCGGTAACAACCGGCACACCTAATTGCTCAGGCGTAATAACTATGAGTGGTTTTTGTTTCGCTTTCATAATATTCGGCAAAGACGCATAACGGGGTTGATTTAAGCGTAAATCGGCCGTTACAACGGCAGGTAATTGCAGTAAGAGTGTTTCTGCACCCCCATCAATTTCGCGCGTGACCTTTACTTGTTCACCTTCTACTACGACTTTAGAAGCAAAGGTTCCCTGCGACCAGTTTAATAATCCCGCCAGCATCTGTCCGGTTTGATTACAATCATCATCAATCGCCTGTTTACCCATCAGCACCAGTTTTGGGGTTTCCTGTTGCACCAGCACACGCAATAATTTTGCCACCGTCAACGGCTGCAATTCCTGTTCTGTCTGCACATGAATAGCACGATCAGCCCCCAGCGCCAATGCCGCCCGCAACGTCTCCTGCACCGCAACAGTTCCCATCGAAACAACGACTATCTCCTGCGCAATCCCTGCCTCTTTCAGCCGCACCGCCTCTTCAAGCGCAATCTCATCAAACGGATTCATCATCATTTTAACATTAGCCGTTTCCACGCCGGTTTGATCCGCTTTAACCCGTATCTTAACGTTAAAATCAATAACGCGTTTTACTGTGACTAATATTTTCATAACTCTTTTTTCTTAACTAATGCTATTATTTGTAGTTTTAATTAACATTGTTTGGTGGATTACGGCCTACGGCCTAATCCACCCTACCGTTACTATTTTTTTCGCCTCTCCAGCGGGAGAGGCCGACCAGGCGCAGCCTGGGCGGGTGAGGGGAATAAAAAAGCCTTCTTCAATAATGTATTTCATGCTGATAAGAGCTCCCTCACCCGCCGCTACGCGTCGACCTCTCCCGGGAGGAGAGGTGAAAACGGCTGGCGCTAGACTATAGTGCATAATATCATTTGATTAGAGTAGAGGACACCCCAACATGCAGCGCGAAAAAATGGAATATGACATTGTTATCGTAGGCGCTGGCCCGGCTGGCCTCTCAGCCGCCATCCGCTTAAAACAACTCCACCCTGCTACCCGAATCTGCATAGTTGAAAAAGGTGCTGAAGTCGGTGCGCATATCCTTTCCGGCGCTGTCCTTGAACCCCGCGCCCTTAATGAACTCCTCCCCGACTGGCAAACACGCGGCGCTCCTTTAAACGTTGAAGCTCAACACGATCAATTTCTCTACCTCACGCAAAGCAAAACCTGGCGCCTACCCACGCCAAAACCCATGCAAAACCAGGGCAATTATATCATCAGCCTTGGCAACCTCTGCCGCTGGCTAGCCAGAGAAGCAGAAGCGCTCGGCGTAGAAATCTATCCTGGTTTTGCCGCCGCAGAAGTATTATTTAATGCAGCAGGCCAGGTAACCGGCATTGCCACCACTCCTGCAGGCTTAGACAAAAACCATCAACCCACCGAACGTTTCCAAGCGGGCGTTGAACTGCTCGCCAAACAAACTTTATTCGCCGAAGGCTGCCGCGGTTCCTTAACAAAATACCTTATTAAACATTTCAATTTAGCCCACGATTGTGATCCACAAACTTATGGCATGGGCATTAAAGAACTGTGGGAAATTGATCCCAAGCAACACAAACCCGGCACTGTCATTCATACCATCGGCTGGCCATTGGATCCAAAAACTTACGGTGGTACGTTTCTCTATCATTTAGAAAATAATCAAGTCGCCGTGGGAATGGTGATCGGACTAGATTATACAAATCCTTATTTAAATCCCTTTGAAGAACTACAACGTTTTAAACAACATCCCACCATCAAACCTGTTTTTACCGGCGGACGCCGCATTGCTTACGGCGCACGTGCATTAAACGAAGGCGGTTTTCAATCGATTCCCAAATTATCCTTTCCAGGTGGATTGCTCATTGGCGATGCAGCCGGTTTTTTAAATGTGCCTAAAATTAAAGGTACGCATACCGCTATGAAATCAGGTATGGTGGCCGCGGAAACTCTTTTTCAAGCGTTGCAAAATAATACGCTCGCAGGCGAATTAACAGCCTATCAAGAAAATATAAAACAAAGCTGGATCTGGGAAGAACTTTACACCGTCCGCAATATCAGGCCTGCTTTTCAAAAAGGTTTATGGCCAGGATTAATTTATTCCGCTATTGATACCTATTTATTACGCGGCCACGCGCCCTGGACATTTAAAAACCACGCTGATTACACGACCTTAAAAAAAGCGGCGCAGTGCCAGAAAATAGACTATCCCAAACCGGATAATATCATTAGTTTTGATAAATTATCGTCTGTTTATCTGGCAAACGTACAACACGCAGAACATCAACCGTGTCATTTACAATTGAAAGATCGTACCCTTCCCATCACCGTTAATCTGGCAGATTACGCCGCGCCCGAAACCCGCTACTGCCCTGCTGCGGTTTATGAAATATTAACCGACAGCAACCACAAACCTTATCTGCAAATCAACGCGCAAAACTGCATTCACTGCAAAACCTGCGACATTAAAGACCCGCGACAGAATATTAATTGGGTAGCGCCTGAAGGCGGCGGTGGGCCGAATTATCCGAATATGTGACATTTTCTTTAAAAATCAACAAATTATAAATTATATCCCTTATATTTTTGCAATATCACTATTTAGAAAGCGCTATTACTTGTAATATCGCTATTAGAATAGTAATATTACAAGTAATTTTGCTATTGGAGTAGTGAAAATGTATACCGACCGTATTAATCAGGACATTATCTATCAATCCTTTACCTCGCCTTATATCAGTATTTTATTAGGCCAAAGACGTGTGGGTAAAACAACGTTAGTTAAGCAATATTCTCAGTTGCATAATTTATATTCGCAAACCTGGGTATTTTTAAATATGGACAATCGCAACGAAAGGTTGCGCATTGAAAAGACCGAGCTAAAAGCTTTAATCCAGGAACAGGCACAACACCTGATAGGCAAAGGAACTAAAATCTGGGTCGCTATTGACGAAGCACAGAAATGTCCAGCGCTTTTTGATCAAATTAAATTACTCTATGATACTTTCAAAGATCAAAATGCTATTAAATTTATTTTAACCGGTTCAGGCTTCTTAACCTTACATCAATTAAGTGCTGAAAGTCTGGCAGGCCGTATAGAATTACACTATCTACGGGAATTTAATTTACAGGAAAATATGGCATTAAAATATCAAAAACAACTGCCTGAAGGTTCCTTATTAGATCTTGCCTGTGAGCAAGATAATTTAGAAAAATTAGCGGCCTATATTGAATCGCGCGCACCTTTACGCCCTCTTGCGGAAGAAAGTTTAACGGAACAGCTTATCTGGGGCGGTATGCCTGAAATGTTATTGACAACTGAAAATAATGCCCGCCACAGTTATTTAGGCAATTATCTGCAAACTTACTTAGAAAAGGATATTCGCGCCATCACAACTATCAACGACTTAAATCTTTATCAAAAATTATTAGATATTACGGCTGAACAAACAGGTTCTGTGAGACAGGATGCAGAAATTATTGAAGCCTTAGGTTGTTCTCGAGATACATTAAAAAAATATCGCGGTTTTTTAACCGCTACGCTTGTTTATAGAGAAATTTATCCTTTCATTAATCGTTCCTTAAAACGAATTGTTAAATCCCCTAAAGGTTATTTGCTTAATAATGGTTTAATCAGCTATTTAACAGGGATTACTGATTTATCGATTTTAATTAAAACAGGGTTGATAGGCCATCGTTTTGAAAACTGGTTTTTGAAAGAATTGCTTGTCTGGCTGGATCGATCACCTAAGCGCAGTGAAATTTATTACTGGCGAACATCCGGTGGTATAGAGGTCGATTTTATAGTAGAAAAAAAGCCTGCCGTATTTCCTTTTGAAGTCACTTATTCCAGCCAGATTCAAGCGAAAAAAGTAAAAAACTTACGGATATTCTTACAGGAAGAACCTCGAGCAAAAATTGGCTTTTATATTTATAGAGGTGATTTTTATTATGATAATCAAGCAAGAATTTGTTTTATACCTGCCTGGGCTGTGAGTTAAGGATTCCTTAAGGTTACTTTGGTATAATAAAAACATGTCTATGTATATACCCATCCTGCTGAGGATTTGCATATTTTAATCTCCTCCCCCTGAAAGGGGGAAGGAATAATACGCAAATCCTCAGCGGGATGGGTATAGAGAAACCCTGGCATCAAAAATTAAGGCTACTTTGGGGGCAAAATGAAATTTAAATTAAATGAAGCTCTTACCGAACAAGAATTGAACAATTTCATTGAAAACTGGCTATCGCACGTCTTAAAGATAAAATCTCCTTCTAAAAAAAATAGTAATCCTGAAATTGACTCTCTAAAAAAACAACTGTCCGATTTAGTGAAAAACAACTTCAATGAAATTGATTTTTCTTTCTTTAGTGAAAATTCCATACAACTGACGTCCAATTTCTCAAAAAAAGAATATCTCTTATTTTGCATTAATTTATTGCTTAATAATCTCCATCATGTTTATGTTAATTATCAAAGTGCTGCTGACATTAATAAAACCCTTGATAAAGTTTTTATAGAAGAATTTGAATATTTAAAAGAAAATGCAGAAAATATTTTTAACACCTGGCGCACAAATGGTAACCCCGATAATAGTAATGAAGAGTTAGCGCTGCAATTAACTACAAGCAATGTAAAAAAACAACTGTTAAACACATTGCCCTTATTTTCTTCCAACTACCCCTCTATTGATGGGAAAAATAAGCTTATTACTGAAAAAACAAGTCTATTTCAAAGCGATATTGAAGGCATAGCAGATCATTTACTTCATTTAAAAATACCCGATGCTATTAAAAACAACCCTATTTATCAGACATTATCAACTAAGGCTAAAGAACAATTTTCTGCGTTTTATCGCTTAAGCATTTTTGGTTATGTTGCAAATGTTTATGGCGATTCGCCTGAAAAACTTGGAAATATTAATCATTTAATATTTAATGATGAAAAAATAACAGCATGGCTTGTTGATAATTCAGCTAAGCTCTTTAACGCCTGGAATAAAATACCACATCCCACTGCTCTTTTTCATTGGCTGGATTATATTACGCTTGAAAAAAATCTGGATGAAAAAAAGATTCAATCACTTGAAAAATTTGATTTTAATATATCGCTATTAGTTCGTGAAGGACTTATTCAAAGTGAAAATTCGCTTTCCAGAGAAGAAAAGAATAATTTCTATAAATTCTGCATTGATTATTTTATAGAAAAATTAAAGGTAGAAGCAGACGATAAGAAAGTCTTTTCACAGCAAGGCGATAAAATGATAGGGATTTACCAGTATTGGCTGGAAAATAGCAAACCTAATGCACTACCTGCCTCGCTGGAAAAACTTGATAAAACCATAGAAAAAAATCTTCGCAACAAAAATTTGAAAAGCGAATTAAATAAAAATAAAAATGAGTTAAATCTCTTTTTAGCCAGGCTTCTGAAGGAGAAAATTGGTTTAATCATCGCTAATGGCACGGTTGAAGCCAGCTATTCAAATCGTTTAAATTTTCCTGTTCATACTGTAGTCAATGGCACTGGCGTACCCGATTTTGCACCTTATTTTCAGCCGCCCGGATTATCAGAAGAAACTAAACAACTATTAGAAACAAATGGCTATCCTATTGCCCAGGGTAACCCTGCAGTTTATCAATTAGATAATTTTAAAGTTACTACCATTCTGCTGACGAACGCTTGTATTCCGGCCGACCCCAAGAATTTACTGAGCAATAATCTGAATACGTATCAGCTTACTATTGAGAATACCGTCACCGGTGAATCTATTAATACGATTGTACACAATATCACAACGCCGGATATGAATGCTTCCCACTTAAGCGAAGCGCAGCTTAACGTTATTTATAAAAGTGTGATAAAAACGCTGGCGGAAGGTAATGCCATTTATGATCATTGCACAGCGGGTAAAGGACGCACAGGAGAAATTGCATATGCTTTAGTCTATTTGCTGCTCGAATACGATCCAGATAACCAGAAAAAATCAAATTTTCGCTTTGAAGCTGATTACGCTATCAAATTGCTGAGGTCTATTAGACCTGGGCTTATTCAAAATCCGCAGCAACTAGTAAGCGCTCAAGCAATAGCTGAAAATTTAGTAAAAATTCATGCAAATGAAACTAGTACCCTTAACAAGGAAAATGATTTTCATAGTGCTATTTCAGCTATTTATAAAAAAAATAAGCTCGAAACCCATTTAATAGACAATAAAAGCCCCTATAAGCTGCCTGCTTCAAAAAAAGAACAACTGGATAATTTAAAAAAATTAGAGACAGAAAAATTAAGTAATCTTTATAAAAATTTAAGCCTGGACAATAAGGAAAATGAAAATAAATATGATGAAGCTATTTTAAAAAAATATGGCGTTAAAAAATATTCAATATCTTCTAGTAATTGGCCACCTCATGGTATAGATATTCTGCTATATCCAAATAATGAATATGACCCACTAAAAAACCAACATATACTTGTAGAAGAAGCGGCGCTTAAACGAGGATTATCGATAATAGCAACGGCTAAAAATTCTGATTTATTTAAAAATTCTAATACTCAACAAGAATCACTGAAAAATGCTTTAAATTCTATTTATAGCGCATTCTCAAAAAAAATTGAAGCTATGTATACTAATAGCAATTCATTAACACCTGACTTTAAAAGAGATTTTAAAGCAGCAAAAGATTTAGTAGGTGAATTAATTGCAAATATAGCGTGGCTTTTTAAAGATACTCTTAAAAGTATAGATAAAAAAATTATTGAAAAGCAAATTTATCAGGCATTATTACAGGAAGATGAAGCAACACCTGATTTTGTTAAGCATGATTTACTGACGATTAATGAAACCACCCAGACTTTTGAGTATTATCAACGTACCACTTATTTAACAGACGATCAGATAAAAGCTGAAATTGCAGCAGAACGTTTAGATAACAATTCAGAAAAAATATCAGTTGAAAACCATAATTCCGCGCATCGTGGCCCTGTAAATGGTTTGCGTAATGTGACCATCTGCTATGAAGGATATTTGAATCCTCACGATAATCTAACAGTAACCGATATTTCAATGCGACATGGTTCTGTCCCGCCACGTTATTTATATGACCAGGCTGGCAATGCAAAAATAAATCGCTTAAAAGCACAGTTAATTACATTCCGCAACACAAGAGAATTAGTGCAAGATATTGCGCAACTGCAATTTCAGGCAGAAATAACAACCCCTGGTCAGGGTATTCACGCTGTCAGTAAAGCCTACGATAAGTATAACCCATTACCCATAAGT
>JBEPVU010000100.1:0-7355 GCA_041690855.1 Gammaproteobacteria bacterium
GCACTAGACTTATGTATAAACCTATGCTGGAAGGGGGAGGAGATTAAAAAATGTCCAGTCAAAATGATAATGTTTCTGCTGCTTTTTTCGACTATAGTCGAAATTACTCGCTGTCTAACTTGCTTAATCGAAAGCGTTCTGCCCAGGTATTGGCTTTAACAATCACGGCTTTAGTATCCAAATTCGTGAATTGACCGTTTTTTAATAGTTGTTTACCAGCCACCCAGACATCGCTCACCTGCCGGCTATTAACGGCATAAACGAGTTGTGAAGCGGGATGATAAACAGGCTGGGTGTTAATATCAGCCAGATTAACAGCGATTAAATCCGCTTGTTTGCCAGGCACGAGGGAACCGATTTCTTTATCTAATCCTATGGCGCGCGCGCCATTCAGCGTTGCCATTTGCAGCGCCAACGCTGCTTTTAACGCAGTGGGTTCATTGGCTTCGGCTTTGGCTAATAAAGCAGCGGTACGCATTTCCGCCAGCAGGTCTAAATCGTTATTACTGGCAGCGCTATCCGTCCCTAACGCGACATTGATATTGGCCTGTATCAGTTGCGTAACAGGGCATAATCCACTGGCTAATTTCAGATTAGATTCTGGACAATGTACAATCTGCGCGTGGGTTTCCTGCAATAATGCTAAATCTTCCTGGTTAACCTGCGTCATATGCACACATAATAAACGCTCCGACAGTAAACCGAAATCGGCTATCCGTTTAATTGGCCGTTTGCCATACTCTTTTAAACTCTGTTCAATTTCATTTTTGGTTTCGTGTAAATGCAAATGGACGCGCAATGCATGTTCTTCCGCTAATTGCTGGATTTTGCGAAAAGTTTTATCTTCTACCGTATAAGGTGCATGTGGCGCAATCATGGTACTAATCAGTGGATGGTTTTGCCAGGTATGATAGGTTTCCAGAGCTTTAGTAAGATAATCTTCTGTAGTAGCCGCATATAGCGAACTAAAACTAATAATCAGCGATCCCACTACCGCGCGCATACCGGCATCCGCAGCCGCACGCGCAACGCTGTCGGGGAAAAAATAATGATCATTAAAACAAGTGGTCCCGCTGCGTAGCATTTCTAAAATAGCCAGTTGCGTGCCATCATATACAAATGCATCGCTCATCCATTGTTTTTCCGCCAGCCAGATATGATTTTCCAGCCAGTCCATCAGGGCTAAATCATCGGCCATGCCGCGGAACAAGGTCATGGCGCTGTGAGTATGGGTGTTGATTAATCCTGGCATGACCACATGGTCGGTTAAATGTAAGGTATTGTTGGCCAGATAGATTATTTCAGCTTCGGCGGCAGGCAATACCGCCATAATTCTGCCGTTTTGAATGGCAACAGCGTGCTGCTCAAGCACAGTGTTATAGGGTTCGATAGGGATTAACCAACGTGGGAAAATTAAGGTGTCGATGGCTTGCATAGATGACTCAGTTATTATTTAAATAAAGAATTATTATATACTCAAAGCGCTTTGAAATTGCGTTTTTCTATTTTTTGCGTGTCATCCTGAGGAGCGTTAGCGACGAAGGATCTCCCTGGATGGGCGCCTATAGTGGGAGATCCTTCGTCGTTTCACTCCTCAGGATGACAGCAAAAAAACGCAATTCCTAAGCGCTTTGACTATATACTGAATTGTCTATTGATATTTTTTTCTGGCTGGCGGCCGGTCGCTTGGGATTCCAACCGCATTAAAAAGTTCTTCATAATCTTCTGCTGTTTTATTTTGTTCTACCCAAATAATATTGACGCTATTTTGACATTTTTTCAGATCTGTGTGACTAGTTATGTAATAAATATTACATGGCGCCAAAGATTTGTTAAATAACAAATCTTTACCTATATAACGTACAATGCCTGCTAATGAATACTTGCTAATAAAGGGAGCTTGCACCACTCCCGAAACCTTGATGTTATGTACTTTAATAAGTTCAGTTAAAAAACTATTAATGCCAATGTTTTTTCCTTCTATCAGTTTGTTTTTCGGGTAAAGTAAATAAACTTTATCCAGTAGACAGAGTGGGCTAATAAAATCTTTAATAATTTTTCCATCAAAAATGATTTCTTCCAGATTGATAATGCCAATTTTTTCAAAACCAGGCGTTATTTCTGCCTCGTGTTGTTCAATCATTGCTATTATTTTTGCAAAATTGACATTAAGCTCTTTCATTTTTCTGATAATGCTAATCAGTATATTTTTCTGAGAGAATGACCATAGCGATTTTTGAGTTGCATTTTCGCCGCCCTCACTTGAGATAAGTGCTTTAGCTACACTAAATTGGCGCAAATTAAAAACATCATTAAGAGTCACTGCGACTGCATATAACTCTGTTAATTCATTAAAAGTTAAAGATAATGATGATTGCTGACTAAGAATTTCTTGATTGGCTTCGCCTATAAATCTTGGATGGCCTATTTGTTTATTTTCAATGTAGTCACCTTTATCATATTTAACAGTCATGCCAAAATCGACTATATGCACTTTTTGATTGATTGGATTAAAGATGATATTAGGCGGCCTAAGATCGCGATGTAAATAACCTCTCCCGAAAATATTTTTTTGAACGGCCAGTAAAACGGCTTTTATAAGTTGCAGACTATCCAGAAAACTCATCTTCCAATCCATCATTTTATTTAAAGGTATGCCATGCACAAATCGCATCCCTAGATAAACTTTATTTTCACTACCAATAAAATGGCCTAAATAATAATCAAATTCCTTTAAATTATTAATTTCCTGTGCTAAATCTTCAGATGAAACTTCTAATTCCTTTATTTTGCGTATTTTTCTATTGCTTGTGTCTATTCTTTGCAGGGTTATTATTTTTAAAGCTTCCCATTGTTTACTATTTATATTTTGCATTAGATAAACGTTACCAAACGAACCCACTCCAATCATATGAGGATAAATAGCGTATAATTGTTCTCCTAACCTAATGACACTGATATTATCAATTTTAAATTCTTTTAATTCGGAATTTCCGTTAAATGATTCTTGAACAGTTAATACGCTTGAACGCTTAATGATCAGGCCAGCTTCATTAAGATCCTGAATATTTACTTGTGCTGGTAATAATTTTTTTAAATCTATAAAAAATATGGATGGGTTCTTTTCCGGTTGAATGAATTCCATTTCATTATACCTCGCTTATTATTGTAAGGTTATTATCCGCCAGGCCACCCGTACACGGCAACGAGTCCCGCTAAAAAACCGCATAGATGCCCTTCCCAGGAGACTTTTTCTGCGCGTGGAAATAAATCGAATAAAAAACCGCCAAAATAATACAGGCAGACAATCGCTAAAATAATAGTCGCCACAGAGGGATTGCGATACGCATTGACTAATAAATAACTCCAGTAACCCATAATTAAACTGCTCGCGCCTATATGAATACCGCGCCGGCCAACACACCAGATAGCAATGCCACTGAGTACAATAATGGTTAAACTGACTTTAATAAAATGGGGCAGGCCTTCGATTAATAGAAAATCGACTAATACCAATAAAGGAATAGAGTTAAAAAATGAATGGTTAAAATTACCGTGTAAAAAAGGATGGCAAAAAATGCCCGGTAGACCAAACCAATGACGCGGATAAATGCCTAATACATTTAAGCGGTATCTCGTTAAAACACTCGCAAAAAATATTAACCATACAACGCCAACCAGCCATAAAGCGGTCGGGACATTATTTTTCATAACATCAGCAAAATTGATGAGTTGCGTTACGAAATCATCCAAGCGCTCTCTCCTCTAAGCTTATGACCGCCATCAGCTTAATCTTACAGCAAAATCAGCCATAAGCTATGGCGGATTCCAGAAAGCGGACTACAGTTCAATTATCTATCCTTAAGATTAGGGTAGAAATCATTCCATCACAAGGAGGTATTATATGCGCACAAAATTATCGATTTATTCCATTTTATTATCATTACTGGTCTCTGGCTACTGTTATGCCAGCTTGACGACAACGTCTTCAAGGCCAACATCGGTTGCGGTTAACTATGCGCAGACGGAAAAAGCAACGGACGCTACTGATATTTTGATAAATTCAAGCATTTCCTCACAAAACTCAGGCTTTGCTGATAAAGATGTGAGTTTCAACTGGAATAATAATACCCCTTAATTTTAGTTGCATCTGATTTGCTGCTTCTTTAAGCTACTCTCTGTTTAATCATTAGATTTCATTCTAACTATTCAGCAGGGAGTAGCGCTATCATGTTAACCAAGCCAAAGAAAACGATCACTTTAAACGAAAATCATATCAACAGTGAATATAGAATATCGTTGTTTGTATTAGAAGCATTACAAATGCTGATAGGCAGTTTTCTTTTGCTGTCTTTTATAATGCCTCCCACTAATGAACAAGGCCAGGAACGCCAACGCGATATTAATATTGCTTTAGGCGTTATGTCAGCGACTCAATTAATTAATCTAATCATGCGATTGACAGAATCATTAGGCTCCTTAAAGCCAGACTTACGCAGGCGTTTGAGTTTAGCGTTCAATCATTTACGCGCCGCTACTTTCAATACTGGCATTTTGCTGGAATTTTTACGCCTTGTGGCGCTTTTATTAACGGAAACCAGTGAAAATAATAAAGCTGCAAAAAATATTTTAAACATCAGCGACTGGCTATCGGGGCAAAGCAGCGGCGCGCGAGCAGGCATTGCTTTATCTGCTGTGCTGGCTAGAACATTAAGCAGTTATTTACTCAGCAAAGCTGAATTTTCAGTTACAGAAAATTCTGGCGATCATGATAGCGTTTTAGTTTTATTAGAAACCCCTAAAATGCATGAACGCCAACGTAATAAATATACCGGGATGCGCTGGATTTTGAATTTATGTTCCACTTTTGTTGAACAATACGTATTTTCCAGTGTGCCTTTGCTGATTACCGATTCTTTTGGCGTACCGCTGAGTAAGTCGTTTATACGTAATTTTCCGCTTAGTATGGCGCTGTTGAGTATGGCTTTTAATGCTATACCTGATCACCCTACAGTACCTAATTTATTAATAAGGCCTAAAAAAATTTCGCGCTTTCTAGATGTAATTTCCAGGCCATTTTCAAGATACGCCGCATTGTTATTTATGTTTCATATGGATTTTATGGCAGATGTTACAAAAAAAGAAAATATCAATATTAATAATAATACTGCCATAACCACTATTTTTTTATATTCATTGCTAGCCATGCATCTGTCAGAAGTGATCTATCGTGTTCGTTCCGCCTTAAATGACCAATCTATCACTGTAAGCCCTTTATTAAGAACCTGGGATGTTATCGGCAAAATAACACCTGCAATCTTCTGGTGGGCTACGCTCTTTAAAGGTAATGGTTATGTTTTAATTCCTGCTGCTATTATCAGCGGGAGTGAATTTCTTTTGGACTCTATACCGCTGGAAGATTATACCGCTCAACAGAAACTCGCTATTCAGCTACCGAAACATTTAAACTACGCTTTATTTAATACAGGGTTGCTACAACAATTGGCAAAATTAACTTACTTAACCTGGCCATTGAAAAGCGCTTTTGTCGTGCCTGTGGCGCTTGCTTTTACCATGACTAAAATAATAGCCGAACGCTATCCGACTTTAAATAAAACTTTAAATGCGCTAGAAGCCGGTTTATTAATCAGTGGCCTTTACAATGCTGCGCGGCAATTTAGCTATCCTTTTGGTAAAACATTGCCGGATGCAGCGGAATATACTTTAACAGTTGCATGTACGATATTAACGTTAGCTTTTTTATATAAGGATTCTATATTGGCATATACCAGGCGTAGAAAAGATTACGTGGTAATAGAAGACGATACACAAACAAAAAGTATACAAGCAGAAAACCCGCCTACTGAAAATAATCTGAAAAATATCGTGCCAATTGCTATAAAGACCGGCACACTGGCGATAAGTACTGCGGCTTTTAACAAAGCAATGACTGCTTATAATACTGAGCCTGTTACTGAAACAGGTAATGGTATGATGCTGCTTTTATTAGGCGTGTGTACAGTCACCCTGTTCTATATTTTGTGTTATAACTTTTTTTATCAAAATAACTACTTTGATACTCAATCTACATCCAATCCAGGTTCACCTGTTTTTGAACATAAGAAAAATTCTTCCAGCCTGGCATGGCTTTGTGGAAAATTGAGCTTCTGTAAAACAGATCAAAACCTTGTTATTAACGATAACGCAACAAAAAGCTTACTTCAAGATTCTCAAAGATTGACCTTGCAATAAAGGTCAATTTATATAGACGTTACAGCCATTTCTTACGCCTGAAATACATGAGCATAATGATGGCCATGATTAACATCACTAATAAGACGGCCGGATAACCCCAATGCCATGCCAGTTCCGGCATATAGTGAAAATTCATCCCATAAATACTGCTAATAAAGGTTAATGGAATAAACAGTGTTGCAATAATCGTTAATACTTTCATAATTTCATTCATACGGTTAGTTAAGCTGGATAAATGTACATCCAGCATATTGTCTAAACGATCATGAAATAATTCTATCGTATCCATAATTTGTATGGTGTGATCATAAACATCGCGTAAATAAATACCGGTCGTATGCGTAACCAGCTTGCCATCGCTGCGCAATAAATGATTGACCACTTCACGTAATGGCCATATTACTTTGCGGAATTGATACATCTGCTGCTTAATGCGGTATAAATCACGCGCAGCGTTTTGGTCTATATTAGCAATAATCTTATCTTCAACAACTTCTATCGTACCGCCTAAATCTTCTAAGATTAAAAAATACTGATCTACAATAATATCTATCAAGGTATACGCCAGATAATCACTATTATTTTCCCGCAGGCGGGTTTGACCACGCGCTAATTGTTCTTGAATTTTAGCAAATAACGGCGTGGCCTGTTCTTGAAAAGATAATAAAAAACCTTTGCCAAATATAATACTGATTTGTTCAGTATTAAAATTCTTTGTTTGTGTGTCCCAGCCCAAGGCCTGCAATGAGAGAAATAAATAATTATCATATTCTTCCGCTTTAGGCCGTTGATGGGTATTGAGAATATCTTCTGTCACGAGAGGATGGATATTAAAATGTTGCGTCAACCTAGCTATTAAATCTACATTATGCAGGCCACTCACATGAATCCACGTAGTCGTTGTCTCTGTGGGTTGCACTAAACATTGTTCTAAGGTTGCATTAGTAATAGGCTGATATTGTGCCGCATTGTAAATAGTCAGCGTTAATTGCGGATGTTCTAATTTACGCTCACCCGTAAAAATTAAGCTGCCTGGCGGCAATCCTGCTTTGTGGATCCGTTTATAACGTGCATTATGCATAGTGTTGTCCCTGTCTCTT